>CAKVCS010000091.1 GCA_934725785.1 uncultured Bacteroidales bacterium
GACATGTTTACCTGTGACGACACTGCCACGCTGAATATGAGGATGAAGAATGTCCCTGCCTCATATGTGCGTTTTATGCCTCTCACCCTCCCGCTGCTTGCCGCAATCACGGCCATCAGCGATATGGCCAATATGAACACCGACTGGAACAAGTCGCCCCCGCCTCCAATGGCCCTGGCTGCCGCGTCGGCCGCAAGCGCCGCTACAGCCCCCGCGGCTATTATGGCGAGCGTAATGGCCAATGCTCTCGCGAGGTCGGGCAGGTTGTCCTTGCGGAACAGGCCCCAGAACAACTCGCCGTTGTGGTCCTCCAATGCGCAGCCGTCCGCCCGTCCGCCCGTCTTGCCGCCATCTTCGAACTTCGGCATGATGGGGCTCAACAGCCGCCTGCCGAAGACTATGACCACCACGAGGTATATGGCGGAGACCAGTATTGAGTAGCTGTGGCTCAGCAGATATGTCTCGTCCGATATGCCGAGCGCCATTTTCAGCGAGGCTTGGTTGGCCGTGCCGCCCGTGTACAGGCCTGTCAGCATTCCCCCAACCTTGGCGTTCTCCTCGCTGCCGTCGCCGAACAGCAGGAAGCCCGCCGTCACGGCCAACACGCACCCCACTATCCCGCATATTGTGGATTTGGCGAACTGGGGGGCGAGCCGCGCCCATGCCCTCACGTCGGCCGAGAGCAGCATAAGCGGTATCGCGAGGGGGATTGAGACCGACGCTATGGTCGTCAGGGTCTCGCGCGCCTCGGCTGGTATCAGTCCGGACAGCCCGGCCGCGCACCCTACCGCGTAGGCCAGCGTGATCTCCCCGGCTTTCCGCAGGAACGGGTGGCGCCACGTGAGCCACATGACGAGCAGTGGCGCCGCAATGCTGAACAATATGACGAGAGCTGTCTGCATCCTTCTTTCGCGGCGGCTGGCCATACGGCTGGCGCGCCCGCCCTGGCGACCTCAAGAGTGTGTGCCTCCTTTTGTTGGTCAGTTCACTTTGTGGTTGTATGTTATGGTGCCAGTCTGCACCGCCGGCTTTGTGGGGTCGGGGTTGAACGTGGCCTTCATCGCCGCCTGCTCGTCAGCGCGCCATGTCGGGGCGTGCTGGATGGTTGTGCCTCGCGGCCTGACGTGGGCCGACACTACTTTGCCCTGTTTGTCAACGGTTATCTCAACCACCACGGTGCCAGGCGTCTGCACGTTCACTGTCGGCTTGGGGAGGGCGCCCACGAGTTTTCGCCCGTCAAGCGAGAACGAGTTCCCTCCGCCCGAGCCTGAGCCAGTGCCAAGGCCGCTGCCTTTCCCGCCCGATGTGGCTCCGCCCATTCCCGAGTCGCCGGACCCGTTGCCGGTGGTGCCCGTCCCGCTCGTGTTCCCGAAGCCTTTGCCTATGGCGTTCGAGGCTCTTGCCTTCGCCTCGGCTTGTGCCTTGGCTTTTGCCTCTGCCCTCGCTTTTGCTTCGGCCTCGGCTTTTGCCTTTGCTTCGGCCTCGGCCTTTGCTTTGGCCTCCGCCTCCGCCCTTAGTCTGGCGGCCTCGGCCTTGGCCTTGGCTGCTGCCTCCTCGCGCTCCTTGATCTCAGCCTCCCGCCTTGCCTTAGCCTCGGCCTCTGCTTTCCGCTTAGCCTCTGCCAGAGCGGCCGCCTCTTCGTAGTCCTGCGTTGTCTGCGACTCTCCGTCGGCTTTCACCGCCTCCTCCTGCGGGGCGGGCTCCGTGTCGGGCTGGGCCGCCTCCTCAGCCGGCCGGGGCTCCTCCGCGCTGCTCTGCTCGGGGGCGGGCGCGGCGCCCTCGTCCCCACCGCCGCCGCCTTCGGCGAAAGCGTAGTTCACGAGCAGGGCCTCCTCGTCCTTACGCTCGGCGGTCATCGTGCCGTAGAAGAGGAGCAGGAGAAGGATGGCGTGCGCCACTATGGTGCCTGCCAGCCCGTGCCCCCTGTATCTTCGCTCTGAGTTGTTCTTCGTCATTTGGCCCTTGTTGCCAGGATGAGTTTATACTTGTGTTTCTTGGCTATGTTCATCACCTTCACCACCTCGCGCATGGGCACCGTCTCGTCGACGTGGAGGGCTATGTACATGTCGGGCTGTTCGCCGAGCTTTGCGGCGAGTGCCGGCTCGAGCTCCGCGAAGCTTACGCGCTTGGTCTCCACGTAATATCTGAGGTCGGCCGTTATCGAGACCGAGGTCTGCGGCTTGGCCGACGTCTGGTTTTTGCTCTGCGGCAGGACGAGCTTGAGAGCGTTGGGGTGCACGAGCGTCGACGTCAGCATGAAGAAGATGAGCAGGAGGAATATGATGTCCGTCATCGACGACATGCTGAAGGCCGAGCTTATTTTCGATCCTCTTTTTAGTGCCATCTGGTAGCCTCCTAACTTTTAAGCAGTGGGGTCGTTGAGCAGGTCCATGAACTCCATGGTGCGGGCCTCGAGTGTCGCCACCACGCGGTCCACGCGGCTCACCAGGTAGTTATAGGCGAAGTACGCCACGATGCCCACTATCAGGCCTCCCACGGTCGTCACCAGGGCCGTGTATATGCCGCCGGCAAGCGAGCTCACCTCTATGTTGTTCCCGGCCGACGCCATTTGGAAGAACGCCTGTATCATGCCCGTCACCGTGCCGAGGAAGCCTATCATGGGCGCGCCGCCCGATATGGAGGCGAGGCTCGCCAGGCCCTTCTCGAGGTTGGCCACCTCTATGTTGCCCGTGTTCTCCACGGTGGTCTGTATGTCGCTCAGGGGGCGGCCTATGCGGCTTATGCCCTTGGCCACGAGGCGGGCCACGGGGTTGTCCGTGCTCTCGCACAGGGTGCGCGCGCTGTCTATGTTGCCGCTGTGGATGTAGTCCTTTATCTTGTTCATGAAGTTCTTGTCCTCCCTGAGGGCGTTGCGCAGGGCCACGTAACGCTCGAAGAAGATGTACACGGCGTATACCGACATGGCGAAGAGCACCCACATTATCCAGCCTCCCGAGAGGAACAGGTCTATGATGTTGAGCGTCTGCTCCTCCACAACTTCGCCGGCCGCGTCGGTCAGCACCTCGGCCTCCTGGCCAACAGCTTGTATCATTCCGATTGTTTTTATGCTAAAGGGTTACAGTTTCAGTTATATAGCCTTTGCGGAGTGAAGGCAAAGACCCGAGGCAAAATAAGCATATTTTGCCGAATATTCCTAAACACTTTGGCGGCTCTCTTCCTTGCCGGCTCTTTCGGTTTATTTGAGCTTTGGCGTTATATTTGCCGAGCAAATCAAACGACGTCATATGCGAGACTTCAAAATAGGCATCAAGGTCCAGGCCACGACAGAGGAGGTCTACTCCGCCATAACAAACCCCTTCGCCATCGAGCTGTGGACGGGCTACCCCGCCAAGATGAGCACCGAGCCGGGCGGCGAGTTCGAGATGTGGGGCGGGGACATCTGCGGCAGAAACCTGGAGTTCGAGGAGAACAGGCTCGTCCGGCAGGAGTGGTATTTCGGCGAGGACGAGCCCTCCATCGTCACAATCAAGATATCCGCGCGCAGCAACGTGCGCTCAGAGATTTTCATCACACAGACCAATATCCCCGACGAGTGCTTCGACAACATAGCGGGAGGCTGGGCCGAGGATTACCTCGCCTCGCTCAAGCAGTTCCTCGAGGAGGGCGACGACTGAGTGAGCCTTTACTCCAATACGACGCGCCCCGCCAAAGGAACACTTTGGCGGGGCGCTGTCCCGTTTTTTAGCGGCGGGAGGACTTAGAAGAGGCTATTGCTCTCGCAGGTTATGTCGTCAACCATGCAGTAGTTGAGTCCGTTGGTGCCGTCGCCGTAGTCCTCAAGCGAGAACGAGCTGACGGTCTTGCCCGTCGTGGCGTCTACCGCCTGGAGAGTGCACTCGAAGATGTAGTAGTCCTCAACGTCGTCCAAGTCCACGTATTGCCAGTCCTTATTGACCGTCCAGTTGCCGTTGGCGTCGGTCTTTGCCAGCACGGCGTAGTTCTTGGCCTTCACGTCACTGTCCTTCACGTTGGTCTCGAGCATAGACTTGAAGTCTGACCATCTGCACAAACCAATCGACTTGATGTAGGCGTAGACCACGAAGCGGACCTCAATGTTCGCCGGGGATGTCGTGACGCCAAGCTCAGAGCGGCCCTCTGCGGAGGTGAGCAAGTTGTAGGCCGCTGTCGGGCATACCCACATGCCCTCCATGTCGCCCGTCGACCAGCTACCCAAGATAGAGGTCATGCTTGCGGCGAAATGCCTGCGCATGAAGAGGGCGCGGCAGATTGAGCCGCTGTTGCAGACGAGCGCACCGCTGCCGCTGTGGTAAGTCCCGCAGGCCGGGCGGAAATAGGTGTACTGCTCGTTGTCGGCGGTGAAAGCCGTGGGGCAGAAGCCTCCGTAGAAATTCTCGAACATCTCCTCGCTGATCTTGGTGTTCTCGGTTATCTCGGTCGTGTCCGCAACCATATAGCTCGTCACGTCAGTATATCCGTTGACGTCCGAGAGCATGAATGCGTTCAGGCCGGCCTTGCCGGCCGCCGTCTGTACCCCGGGGACGTAAGAGACCTGGTTGATTGTAGTGAAGTCGGCAACATAGTCCTTGTCGTCGTCATCATCGTCGTCGTGGCATGCGGTGAAGGAAAGCACGCACGCCGAGGCCATTGCCATTGCAAGGTATTTCTTCATGGTTTTGATGGATATGTTTTTATTGTACGGCGGATTTTTACGTTGCAAACGGTAAAAAGTTGCCCCGTTCCCTCTCACGGCGCGCTCGCGCCCCATTAAAAATGCTTAATTCCGCAAGGCCTTTTTGACGTGAATTATAAGTGCGCCGCGTCTGTTTTCTCACACCATATCACTATATTTGCTGAAAAATCGGTTGACCGACAAGGCCTCCGAACCAACTTAAATAGTTATCACGTCACAAAATAACAGGTCACCTCGGCAGAGGTGCAAGTG
>CAKVCS010000092.1 GCA_934725785.1 uncultured Bacteroidales bacterium
AAATCTTAGAGAAGCGGTTGAAGTCGGAGACGTAGGAGCCGCCATAGTAGGAGCCGAGGCAAGAGAGCACCGTGGCGGGCGAGACACCCGCGCGCTTGCACTTCGCGGCGTCGACGTCGACCTCCCACTGCGGGAAGTTGAGGGCGAAAGTGGTGTAGGCCATGGCGACCTCGGGCCTCTGATTGAGAGCGCCCATATATCTCATGGCGTGGCCGTAGAACTCCGTTATGTCGCCACCGGTCTTATCCTGCAGGTTGAGGTCGATGGAGTTGCCCGTGCCGTAGCCGGGAATCATACCCGGGCTCATGGCGAAGACGGACGCGTCCTTAATGTCCGCCGTGCGGGCGTAGATCTGGCCAATTATGGCCTGCGCGCTCTGGCTGGCGTCGGTACGCTCGCTCCAGTTCTTGAGCCTGACGATGTACATGCCCGCCGATGATGAGACGCCAGAGATGAGGCCGTAGCCCGCGGTCTGGCTGACCGTCTGGACGCCAGGAATGCTCAGGATGCGTCGGCCAACCTCGTCGACGATCTCGCTCGTCGTGTGGAGCGAGCTGCCCGAGGCCGTGGTGACGTTGACCATGACCATGCCCTGATCCTCATTAGGCACGAGGCCGGTCTTCGTGTGGCCCATCAGCACCGCGAGAACGGCTATCGAGGCTACTACGACGAGGGCGGATATCTTCTTGCGCTGGATGAAGAACTGGACGGAGACCTTATACTTGTTCTGAAGTCCCTCGAAACCGGCATTGAAAGACTTGCCGAAGCGGCCCCAGAAGCCGGTGCGCTCGCTCTCCTTCTGAGGCTTGAGCATGATGGCGCAGAGGGCCGGCGTCATGGTGAGCGCCTGGATGGCCGAGATGCCTACCGCTGCCGCCATGGTGAGACCGAACTGGCGATAGAAGACGCCCGAAGTGCCGCCCATGAAAGAGACAGGGATGAACACCGCCATGAAGACGAGCGAAGAGGTGATGACTGCGCCAGAGATGCCCTTGATGGCGTCGTTGGTGGCCATATGGCTGCTGTTGTAGCCTATGTCGAACTTGGCTTGCACAGCCTCGACGACGATGATGGCGTCATCGACCACCGTACCGATGACGAGCACCAGCGCGAAGAGCGTGATGAGGTTGAGCGAGAAGCCCGCCACATACATGAAAGCGAAGGTGCCTATGAGCGAGACTATGATGCCGACAAGCGGGATGAACGCGGCGCGCGGGCTCTGAAGGAAGAGCAGCACGACAATGATGACGAGGATTATGGCCTCGAAGAGGGTCTTGACAACCTCGTGGATAGAGGCGTAGAGGAAGTCGTTCGTATTGTTAATCTTGTCGAGCCTCAGCCCCTTGGGGAGCGAGAGCGTTGCCTCATCGAGGAACTTGTCGATGTTATTGTTGACCTCGGTCGCGTTGGACCCCGCCGTCTGGAACACGAGCACGGCTATGCCCGGGTGTCCGTTGAGCTTACCCTCGTAGGAGTAGGAGTCCTGGCCGAGCTCGACTCTCGCCACGTCCTTAAGCTTGAGCACGCTGCCGTCGGCCTTTGAGCTGATGACTATCTCGCCGAACTCCTCGGGGGTGACCTTACGGCCCTTGTAGCGCATGGTGTACTGGTGAGTCTCGTCGGAATTCTCACCTATGGAGCCCGTCGGCGCCTCTATATTCTGCTCAGAGAGCACTCCCGTGACGTCGGAAGGGACGAGGCCGTAGCCCGCCATCTTGACCGGGTCGAGCCATATGCGCATGGTGTAGGTGCCGCCAAGGACGGTCATGTCGCCTACGCCCGCGATACGCTTAATCTCGGGCTTGATGTTGATGTCAAGGTAGTTGGAGATGAAATTCTCGTCATACGTGTCATCGGGGCTCGAGAGGGCGAAGACCTGAAGCATAGACGTCTGCCTCTTGGTCGTGGTGACGCCCACCTGGGTAACGGCTGAAGGCAGCTGGCTTGTAGCCTTAGAGACCTTGTTCTGCACGTTGACCGCCGCCATGTCGGGGTCAGTGCCCTGGCGGAAGTAGACGGTGATGGAGACGTAGCCGGAGTTGGAAGCCTGGCTGGTCATATACGTCATGTTCTCAACGCCGTTAATGGCCTCCTCGAGAGGGGAGATGACGGACTTCTGGAGGGTCTCGGCGTTGGCGCCGTAGTAAGTTGTCGAGACGTTGACCGTTGGGGGGGCGATGTCCGGGAACTGCTCCACCGGCAGGCTGAAGAGCCCAATGATGCCCACAATGACGATGACGATGGAGATCACCGACGAGAGGATGGGCCGCTCTGTAAAAGTTCTAAGATTCATATTTTTCCGTAGTCGGAGCGCGGAGTCGGTGCCGCGCCAAGAAAAGACTTTACCTTACCTCTGTGAGAAATTAGTTCTTGGCCACGATGGGAGTACCCTCGCGGAGGAGACCCACACCCTCGGCCACGATGACGTCGCCCTCGGCGAGTCCGCTGTTGACGATGTAGTTTACTCCATCGGCGAGGCGCGTGACGGAGACGAGCTTGGACGAGGCCTTGCCGTCGACAATCTGGTAGACGAAGACCTTATCCTGCACCTCGAAGGTGGCAGACTGCGGGATGACTATGACACCGCTCGCGACTCGGCTCAGGATGACGTTGCCGCTGGTACCCGAGAGCAGGAGCCCGTCGGGGTTGGGGAACACGGCGCGGAGCTGCGCGGTGCCGGTGGCCTGGTCTATGACGCCGGAGATGCTCTCAACGCGGCCCTTGCGGTTGTAGAGGCTGTCGTCCGAGAGTCGGAGGCCAATCTCGGGCATGTTCTTGACGGCCTTGTCCGCGCTGCCATATTGGCGTGTTAGCGCGAGGACCTGATTCTCGTTCATCGAGAAGTATACGTACATCTGGCTGTTGTCGGAGACGGTAGTGAGCGGGGTCTGCATTGAGGGGCCAACGAGCGCGCCCACGCGGAACGGGAGCACACCGACGACTCCGTCGGCCGGGCTCTTGACCTCTGTATACGAGAGGCTGTTCTGCGCATTGACGAGCTGGGCCTGGGCCTGGGCCTGGGCGGCCTTGGCCGAGAGGAGGGTGTTGTTGGCCGTCATAAGGTCATAGTCGGAGACGACGTTCTTCTCGCGGAGCGTCTTCTTGCTGTCGTAAGAGAGCTGCGCCTGGGCCACCTGCGCCTTTGCGGCCTCGACGTTGGCCTTTGCCGTCTCGAGCGCCGCGCGGTATGGCACCTGGTCAATGATGAACATCACCTGCCCCTTGCGCACCTTGTCGCCCTCGCTTACGCGGATGTCGGTGAGGGTGCCGGAGACTTGCGGCATGACGGACACGTCCTGACGGCCGCGGATGGAGGCCGAGTAAGTGTCGACGACCTCGCGGTCCTGCTTCTGCGCCGTGAACGTGGCGTACTGCTGTGCGGGGCGCTGCTGCTGCTCATGCTGGCATGCGGTTGCCACAAGAGCGAGGGCGGCCAGGGAGAAGATGTTCATTGAGTTCTTCTGTTGCATAATTGGTGTCTATCTGTGTTATCTGTTTATTTTCAGTATGCAAATTTCGTCATTTCCGATTTCAGTACGATTTGCTAATTTTGCAGGGTGATGTGCAATTCAGGAAATAAGACTTATAAAAAATGTCAACGCGGCGGGGTTCTTGATGCAATTTGCGAATTTATGTAAAAACCCGATTTAAAATTCAAGTTTTCAGCGCAGATCGCGATCGCATAACGACGACTGGCCAATGATAAAAGAGTACAAGCTGCCCGATGGCACATTCTTCTCGGCATCGACAGAGACCTCATACTACCCTATGAGCGAGTCGGCCCACGTGGACGACGTGAGCATGACCCTATGCACTGCCGGCGCGACCATAATGGAGATAGACATGCAGACCTACGAGTTCACTGAGGGCTGCGAAATGATACTCATGCCAGGATCGCTCGTGAGGGTGATGAGCGCGTCGCCCGACTTCAGGTGCACGGAGCTGGTGTGCTCACAGCGTTTCATATTCAACATGGGCATGAGGCCGGACCCCGATTTCATAAAATTCCTGCGCTTCAACCCGGTGACGGACATAAAGGGCGGGGGCTTCCTGACCCTGGCCGAGCACTTCTACGCCTTGGCATGCGACGTGTGCGGCAACGCCGCGAGCAAGCACGCCGTGGACAAGATGCGCCACCTGGTGCAGTTCTACCTTCTGAACATAAGCGAGGAGACGTATGACAAGTGGAACGACGCGCGGGCCATACAGACCGACAGGCAGACGGAGCTGTTCCGCAAATTCATCGCCCTGGTCCACGACAACGCCACGGTGCGGCACGACGTGGAGTGGTACGCCGAGCAGATGGCGATAACGCCGCGATACCTGAGCCTGCTGTGCAGGTCCAAGCGGGCATCGCCCAAAGCAATAGTCGACGAGACCCTCGTCCACGCGGCCAAGGAGCTGCTGCACTCGACGGACCTGACGGTGCAGGAGATAGCCGCCCAGCTCAGCTTCGGGGACCAGTCTGTCTTCGCCCGCTTCTTCAAGCGCAAGACTGGCGAGAGCCCGATAGGGTGGAGGCAGAGGGTGAGATAGGGGGAAAAGAATAGCCGCCGCCTCACTTCGCATGAGGCGGCGGCTAATTGGATATGTTTTTGGACTTGAAACCAACCCTGAATTATAGCCACAAGCGGGTTGGAGCCGGACGCGGAGCCCACGCCATCAACCCAGTCACGGCAATGGTGGGAGAAGGGCCAGACATATGATTGCAACTATCTATGTATTAACACATCGCACCTGCGAGGTTAATTCTCCTTATCGGCATAGGTGTAGTACACAGTATACCTTACTCTCTCTGACTTGATATAGACATCGGCATCTAATTCATAGGTACAGTCGTACTCCTTATTAAATCCGTTGTCATTGAGGGTCACATGAGAAGGCAA
>CAKVCS010000093.1 GCA_934725785.1 uncultured Bacteroidales bacterium
CTTGCATCCTGCGCGTCATCTCGTCAAAGGTGCCCATCCACACAAGCCCGTTTATGGGTATGCCGCGCTCGCCTCTGGCAAATGGGGTGTCGGAGAGCAGAGGTGAGCCGCCGCGCCGCAACTGCCACATGGCTGATTCGAGGGCGAAGAGTACGGACGGGTAGGGGCGCAGGGCCTCGCGGTCGATTCTCCCGGTCTGGCAAAGGTCGTCGCAGACGCATACAAGCAGCATGTCCATGTCATTGTCGCTCATCGAGTCGCACGACAGGTCTGGCAGGGGCGAGCACTCGCCCGTGCCCTCGATGCCCGGGTCCGCGTCGTCCGTCACCCTTATTATGCGTATCGTGCGCGTGTCATATGTGCCGCGGCTTGTGGTCGCGGGGCGCTTGAATGTCAGTATGCGCCGCTCTATTGATGTGTGGAGCATGTTTATGCGAGTCTTGTCTATCTCCCCTGTTCTTGGATATTAGGGGAAGTGCGGGTATTTGTCAAAGTCGGGCTTGCGCTTCTCGAGGAAAGCCCTGCCTCCCTCTTGCGCCTCGTCCATTGTGTAGTAAAGCATCGTGGCGTCGCCTGCAAGCTCCTGTATGCCGGCCTGCCCGTCAAGCTCGGCGTTGAGCCCGGCCTTTATCATCCTGAGGGCCAATGGCGAGTGCTCCATCATGCGCTCGGCCCATTCTACGCACGTGTCCTCCAGCTTGTCTTGAGGGACGACCTTGTTCACAAGCCCCATCTCAAGAGCCTCTGCGGCCGTGTATTTCTCGCAGAGGAACCAGATCTCTCTTGCTTTCTTCTGGCCTACGACGCGCGCCAGGTACGACGCTCCGAACCCGGCGTCGAAGCTGCCCACGCGGGGGCCCGTCTGGCCGAATATGGCGTTTTCGCTGGCTATGCTGAGGTCGCACATGACGTGGAGCACGTGTCCGCCGCCTATCGCGAAGCCGTTCACCATGGCGATGACGGGTTTGGGCAGGCGGCGAATTTGCATCTGGACGTCGAGCACGTTGAGCCGCGGCACACCGTCCGTCCCGACGTAGCCGCCACGGCCCTTCACGTTCATGTCGCCGCCGGCGCAGAACGCCACGTCGCCAGCCCCTGTCAGGATGACGACGCGGACCGATTGGCTCTCGCGGCAATAGTTCAGAGCCTGGCTCATCTCCCATGTCGTCAGCGGGGTGAAAGCGTTGCGCCACCGCTCACGGTTGATCGTTATCTTGGCTATGTTGTTCCACTCTTCAAAGAGGATCTCCTTGAAGTCGAATCCTTTTATTGTCTTCCAATCCCTTTTCATATTATGGAAATCATGTTTTCGTAGTGCGTCTTGAGCGCCTCCGCGTCGTAATCGATGTCGGTAAAGACCTCGAGCAGCCGTGCTCGGCTCGCCCTGTTGTCCTCCTCGTCCGTCGTCAGCCAGCCGAACGCCCCGTCTACGTCTTGCGCATCGCGCGCCTGCATGTAGTCCGCGCCGTTTTGGGCGCATATGCCGCGTGCCGAGGTGTCGTGGCGGGCCATCACTATGGCGTCTTTTGCCGGGCTGCCTTTCAGCCCTTCGAACCTGCTGAATATTCCCCCGCCCCCGTTGTTGAGCAGCAATATGCGTAGCCGCCCGTCTACGCCTCGGTTCCACAGGGCGTTCTGGTCGTAGAAGAAGCTGAGGTCGCCAATGGCGCAAAGGCAGTGCCTGCCGGCGGGCATGCATGCCGCGAAACCTGCGGCCGTCGAGAGCGAACCGTCGATGCCGTTTATGCCCCTGTTGCAGAACGCGTGAGTTTTTTGCGTCAAGCACAGGAGCCTCACGGCGGAGCTGTTGCCCACTTGGTGCACGTGGCCGGCGAATCTCTGCATCACTTGCAGTTGCGAGAACAGCGTGGCGGGTCGTCCGCATGCCTCCCGGACTTTGCCCTCCAGCGCTTCCCATCGCGCTCTCCAAGCGTCAGGGGCGAGCCGGCCGCCGGTCGCCTGTGTGGCTTCATCTTTGTCGGCCGCGGGGGAGCGGAGCGCGGCGTCTATGTTTCTCAGCGCGTCGCCCACCGTGCTGCGTATCACCATTGCCGTGTTCATGAACACGTCGTGCAGCTCTCCGTCCGAGCTTATGAGGATGGTCTCGCTCTCTTTGTTGTGCGAGCGGATGAAGGCCTTGGCGTCTTTGCCCACAAGGGTCCCGCCGGCGTATATTATGAGGTCGGGCGCGTAGGAGTCCGCGTCGGCGACAGCGCCGCGCCGGAGGGCGTATGCGCACTCGTTCAGCAGCCGTCCGCCGACCGATGATATCGTTTCGGAGAAGACGGGCATCTCCCTTGCCACCCTCCGCAACGCGTCCTGGTCCAGCGTCTCGTTCGTCTGCCCGATAATCAGCATCGGCCTCGCCGCTTTGCGGATCAGGCTCGCCAGCAGGCTCTCATGGGGCGGGAGGCCGAACACCAATCGCTCCACCTTGCGCTCTGCGGGCAGCTCTGCCGTGGTGAATTGATACAGAGGCTCGTGCAGTGGCACGTTTATCAGGACTGGCCAGCGGTCCGCTGCGTCCATCAAGGCCTCGTTTATCAGGCGGTTGGCGTGCCACAAGTCCTCCTCGCTCTCGCCCTCGGGCAGCGACACCGCCCTGCGGGCCATTGGGCCGAAGGCTCCGAGTTGCGGCATGGTCTGGCCGTCCAGCTGGCCTATCCATGCCGCGGGCCTGTCCGCCGCTATCACGATGAGCGGCACTCGCTGGTAGTGCGCCTCCGCCACGGCGGGGCTAACGTCGAGAATGGCCGAGCCGCTCGTCACGCACACGGCCACGGGGGCCAGCCCGTTGGCCTGGCTCACGCCTATGGCGAAGAAGCCGGCAGAGCGCTCGTCCGTCATGGGGTGGCACTCTATCTCGCCACACGCAGCCAGGTTGTGGCATATGGGGGCGTTCCGGCTGCCGGGGCATACCACAGCGTGGCGCACGCCGTGCGCCACGAGTAGCGAGGTCAGTATGTTGACCGCCTTTATGTCGCTATACATGGTCAAGCTTTTCTCGTTATCAGGTGTCTCATCGACTCCATTTTGGCCTCGGTCTCGTCCCATTCGTCTTGCTCCCGGCTCTCCGGCATTATCCCGCCGCCTGCGTAAAGCGTGCATCCGCCTTCTTCTATTTTGGCGCATCGCAAGGTGACGTATACGGCCGCGTCGCCGTCGTGGCTCACGGGGCCGGAGAATCCGCTGTAATATCCGCGGTCGCAGTGCTCAAAGGCCTTTATGGCTTTCAGCGCGGCCTCTTTGGGCATCCCGCAGACTGCTGGCGTGGGGTGGAGCGCCGCTATCACGTCCATTGTCCGCACGCCTGGGCGGGGTGTGAATGCAAACGTCGTCTGCAGGTGGGCCAGTCCGCTGGCGGTCTCCACCGTGCGGTCTTCCGTCTCTACTGCGCCCTCGGCCATGGCGGCCAGTTTTGAGGAGACGTATCGTGCCACGACCTCCTGCTCCTCCTTGTTTTTGGCGCTCCACCGCAGCCTCGCCCCGTCCTCCATCCGCATGGTGCCGGCGAGGGCCACGGTGCTCATGGAGCCGCCGCGCCTCAGGGTCAGCAGTTCGGGGGTCGCCGTCACCCATATGCCGTCCCGCGGCGTGACCGCCAGGGCCACGTAGTCGGACGGGTGGGAGCTGCACGCCCTGAAGAATATGGACTCGGCCTCGCTTCGCAAGTCGTAAGGCAGCTTGCGGCTTCGCGCCAGTACGACTTTGCTCAAGTCGCCGCATGTCAGCATGCTGTGGAGTGTGTTGAAGTCGGCCGCGTAAGAGTCCCTGGCCCGCGGGTCGTCCGTGCCGCCCGGGTCACGCGGCAGGCCGGCTTCGCCGCCATCTCCTATGGGCATGGCAACCGGCGTGCCGCCGTAAAGCAGGATCGGGCATCCGCCCGATGGGTCGAACGGCGCCAACACGAACCCTGCGCGTCCTTCGAGGCCCGTCAGGTCGGCAATCTCTTCCGGCTCGGCGTGTATGGCGTGGCATGTGCGCTCTCCCGGCAGCTTGTAGATGGCGGCGCAGCCCGCTGTGGTGTTGTTCTTGGAGCTTTGCATGATTTCGTTGCGCGAATATAGCTTATTTTGAGCTGTTTGTCAGCCGCCGGCTTCGCGGCCGCGTCTGGGCTGGGGGGGCGCGTCTTTATCGGGAGCCGCCGCAACCTTTGGCAAAAGATTGCTATCTTCGCGGCATATCTTCCCACGCGTCGAGATGTCGTTTATTAATAACATAATAAGCATGGTGCAGCCCAAAGCCGAGAGCGCAAGCCAACGGGTCATTGCCAAAATCGGCCAACGGTACTTCGTCATCCTGCTTAGCATTCTGATTGGCATAATGAGCGGCCTGGCGGCCGTTACGCTCAAGCATGCCATCATATGGGTCAAGGCCCTCGTCGACAGCTTCTCAAGCCTTAACTTCAACCTGCTCTTCCTCATAAGCCCGGCCATAGGCATATTGATATCATGGCTCTTGGTCCGCTATGTCATCAAGGGGAAGCTCGGGCACGGCATAACGCAGATTCTCTACGCCATATCGCAGACTGGCAGCTCGCTGCCAAAGCACCATATATTCTCGTCCATCCTCACCAGCTCTTTCACTATCGGCTTCGGCGGGTCGGTGGGCGCCGAGGCGCCTATCGCCCTCACGGGTGCCGGCATCGGCAGCAACATCGCCAAGCTGTTCAAGCTCGACTACAAGACGGTGACGCTGCTTATGGCCTGTGGTGCGGCGGGAGGCATCGCCGGGGTGTTCAAGGCCCCGATAGCCGGAGTGGTCTTCACGCTCGAGATCCTTATGCTAAACCTCACCATGGCCTCGATGGTCCCGCTTATGCTGACGGCCGTCATCTCTACCGCCGTCACGTATTGGT
>CAKVCS010000094.1 GCA_934725785.1 uncultured Bacteroidales bacterium
GCGTATGGCACGGAGGCAACGCTTACCGCCACGGCTGCCGAGGGCTACGTCTTCACCGGCTGGTCGGATGGCGAGGATGGCGCGGAGCGCACTATAGTCGTCACAGCCGACCTCTCGCTTGTCGCCAATTTTTCCGCAAATCCGACAGGTGTAGACGCTCCTGTTTATGATGAGTCAGACGACGAGGCCGCATACGATTTAGCCGGACGACGCCTTCGCCCCGACTCACAGACACGCGTATACATCAAGGGCGGGCGGATTTACATTAAAAAGTAAAGAAGCGGTGATGCCTTAGGGCAAAACAGCCTGAGTTGCGCCAATAAATAAGGGACACCCCGCCATGTGGTGGAGGGGTGTCCCTTACTTTATCCCGTAGACATGTTGTCTCCCCGGACCATGGACTGCTGTGGCATGTTTGCGCAAGACAATGTGGATGATGGCATACAGCAAAGGCAAAACGTCCTCCCGGCCTGCTGGCCGGGAGGACGTTTCCGTATGTTTGCGTCCGCCGCTTGCCTATTGCGGCATCCGCCAAGTGCTTAGATGTGCGCGGCAACCCAGTCGCCGACCTCGCTGGTAGAGTGCTTCTCGCCCTCGCCAGCCAGATCCTCCGTCACGTAGCCCTGCTCGATGCTTGCCGTCACAGCGTCGCGGATGGCCTTGCCCTCAGCCTTGAGCTTGAAAGCGTACTCGAACATCATGGCGGCGGAGAGGATGGTTGCCAATGGGTTGGCTATGTTCTTGCCGGCAGCCTGAGGATAAGAGCCGTGGATAGGCTCGAAGAGGCTGGTGTGCTCGCCGATTGACGCCGAGGCGAGAAGACCCATTGAACCGGCTATGACGGAAGCCTCGTCGGTCAAGATGTCGCCAAAAGTGTTCTCGGTTACGAGGACGTCAAAGAACTTGGGGCAGGTGACAATCTTCATCGCCGCGTTGTCTACGAACATATAGTCGGTCGTGACGTCCGGATACTTAGGAGCCATCTCCTGAGCCACCTCGCGCCAGAGGCGTGAAGACTCCAGCACATTGGCCTTGTCCACCACGGTCAGGTGCTTGCGGCGGAGCTGGGCGTACTCGAAGGCGAGCTTGAGTATGCGTTCCACCTCGAAGCGGTGGTAGAGGTTAGTGTCGAACGCCGTGTCGCCATTGTCGCGGCGGCCCTTCTCGCCGAAGTACATTCCGCCAGTGAGCTCGCGGACGCAGAGGAACTCGGCACCCTCGACGAGCTCGCGCTTCAGCGGGCTCTTGTCTATGAGGCTCTTATACGTCTCCATAGGGCGGAGGTTGGCAAAGAGGCCGAGCTTCTTGCGCATGGCCAGGAGGCCGTTCTCCGGGCGAACTTTTGCCGTCGGGTTGTTGTCGTAGCGGGGGTCGCCCACTGCGCCGAAGAGGACGGCGTCGCTCTTCATGCATGTCTGGAAGGTCTCCTCGGGGAAGGGGTCGCCCGTGGCGTCGATGGCGCATGCGCCTACGAGACCCTTGGTGAACGTGGCCTCATGGCCGAACTTTTTGCAGACTGCGTTGACGGCCTTTACGGCCTGGTCTACGACCTCGGGGCCTATGCCGTCGCCCGGGAGGAGTGCGATGTTGAATTTCATCTTGTTCTTATGTTGTATTTCTTGACTCCCGTGGCCGGCAATTATCCGGATGGCTGGCCGCGGGCAGTGCCTGTTTTTGCCTTATCGTTGCTCTATCAGGTTGAGCATCTTCACCGTCGCCTTTATGGCGGCCTCGGTCTGGTCCGCGTCAAGCCCTCGGGTGCGTATCTCGCTCTCGCCGTCGGACCATACGATGACGGTCTCGACCAGCGCGTCCGTCTTGCCGCCCGGGGGGATTGACACCTTGTAATCCACCAGCCTCGGGTGGTTGCGGCCGAGGCGGTCGTATATCTTCCACAGCGCCTTCATGAAGGCGTCATACTGGCCGTCGCCGCGGCTCGTGTCCTCAAACTCCTGCCCGTCGATGGACAGGCGCACCGTGGCGACAGGCTTTAGCCCGCGCGTGAGGCTGAGGCTGTAGTTCACTATGTTTATGACGTCCGGCCTCTGCCGTGCCGACGACGGAAGAGAGCCGCGCAGCACGTCGGCCACGATGAACGGCAAGTCCTCCGCCGACAGGCTCTCCTTCTTGTCGCCGAGCTCTATCACGCGCTCGGTCACGAGCTTTATCTGCTCCGCCGACAGGTTTATGCCCAGCTCTTGAAGGTTTTTGGCTATGTTGGCCTTGCCAGACAGCTTGCCAAGCGCGTAGCGTCGCACCCTGCCGAAGCGCTCGGGCAGCAGCGGGTTGCAATAGAGGTTGCCCTTGTTGTCGCCGTCGGCGTGGACGCCCGCCGTCTGGGTGAACACCGAGTCGCCAACCACGGGCTTGTTGTCCGGGATACGAACGCCCGACAGGCTCTCAACCATGTGGCAGACGTGCGTCAGCCTCTTCTCGTTTATGGCGTTAGGCACGCGCAGCATGTCGTTCAGCACGGCCACGACGCTGGCCAGCGGGGCATTGCCCGCCCTCTCGCCGAGTCCGTTCACCGTGGTGTGAAGACCCGTCACGCCGCCTCTCACGGCCTCCATCACGTTCGCCACGGCCATGTCGTAGTCGTTGTGGGCGTGGAAGTCGAACCGGAGCCCGGGGTAGCGCGTCGTCATCTCGTGGCACAGCTCGAAGGTCTCGTCAGGATTGAGGATGCCGAGAGTGTCTGGCAGCATGAAACGCTCGATGGGCTCACTCTGAAGTCTGTCCACCATGTAGAAGACGTAATCTTTCGAGTCCCTCATGCCGTTGCTCCAGTCCTCCAGGTATAGGTTGACGCGCAACCCGCGCTTCACCGCCATGGCTATGTTGGCGGCGATGTCGTCGGCGTGCTCCTCGGGCGTCTTCCGCAGCTGCTCCGTCACGTGGTGCAGCGAGCCTTTGGCCAGCATGTTGATCACTTTGCCGCCAGCCCTGCATATCCAGTCGATGGACGCGCCGCCGTCCACAAAGCCCAGCACCTCCACCTTACCCAGGTGCCCGTTCTTCTTGGCCCATTGGCATATGTCCGTGGCGGCCTCGAGCTCTCCCGCCGAGACCCGCGCCGAGGCTATCTCAATGCGGTCCACGAGAGCCTCCTCAATCAGCATCTTGGCTATCGACAGCTTCTCGCCATGGTTGAAGGACACGCCCGCGGTCTGTTCGCCGTCGCGCAGCGTGGTGTCAAGAATCTCGAGCATCGTGGGTTGTAGCGTTACGTGCTTGCGCCTTAATACTTTGCCGCCGTCTTCTCGTAGGCCTCGGTCTTGGCCTTGTTGGTGAGCAGGTAGTCTATGTCGTCCAGGCCGTTCATCAGGCAGTGCTTCTTATAGCCGTTTATCTCGAACTTCTCGCTCTTGCCTGTAGCCTCGTTCGTTATGGTCTGGTTGGGCAGGTCCACCTTGACCTTCATCTTAGGGTTCTCCTTTATCGAGGCGAACAGCTCGGCCAGGAATCCCTCGCTCACCACGACGGGCAGGACGAAGTTGTTCAGCTCGTTGTTCTTGTGGATGTCGGCGAAGAAGCTGGAGACCACCACGCGGAACCCGTATCCGGCTATGGCCCACGCCGCGTGCTCGCGGCTCGAGCCTGAGCCGAAGTTCTTGCCCGCCACCAGGATGCAGCCCGAGTAGGTCGGGTCGTTGAGGACGAAGTCTTTCTTGGTCCCGTCAGGGTTGAAACGCCAGTCGCGGAACAGGTTGTCGCCGAAGAACTTCTCCTCCTTGGTGGTGGCTTTCAGGAAGCGCGCCGGGATTATCTGGTCCGTGTCCACGTTCTCTATTGGCAGGGGCACGCACGTGCTCTCTATTATGTCGAATTTCTGCTTCATCGCCTTAACTCGTTTGTTTTCAATTTTGTTATATGCCGGGGGGCTCGGATGGCCGCTGCTTGCGCCACAGCCATGGCCGCCCGTGGCAAAATTACGAAATTAATGTGTTTTTTGCGCGTGGCGTGTGAAAGTTTGGCGGCGTCACAGGTCGTCGTCGTGGTTGTTGTTGCGAAGGTTTGCATATACGTACGTAATGTAGTACGAGCTATATTCTCTGTTCAGTTGTACAATCACCGGTCTCTTACGAAATTCGTCTACCGTGAGCTCCATTATTTCCATATCATCCTTCGACCGGTTGTCTGCCTGCGTGATCTCGAGAAATTTTTCGGCTATTTCATCAAGACTGTCCTCTTCAATAGCGTCTTCTGGAATCCAGCCTTTCTTCCGAAAATAACGGTACATCTGAGCGACGTAATCATCGCTCTCCTCAAGGTACTCTATTGTCAGATCCTCTTTCTTGGGAAGCTTGGGCTCCTGGTAGAATGTTGCTGTGTATTGTTTATCATGTACAATCATCTCATATTGAATGTCCTCGCCTTCAGGTATGAACTCTACGCCAAAGTCTGTGTAGCTATCCTTGTTCTTAAACTGACTTAGTATGCGGTTGTAGCGGTTTTTTGCGGAAGTCACGCTGTTTGTCCTGTCCTTTTCTGCGACGCCTATACCGTAGACGGCGCCGTCATTGTTAAGGACGTGGATGTTTGATTTCGCACCGTTGAACGTGCCGCTAAGAACCACGGACTCCCCAGTGTCGTGAAGCCTTTTAAACCCCTTAGCCTCAAGCTTTCTCACCATTTCGCTCACAGTGCCGTCGACCGGTATGCCGAGGAACGTCGTCACGTCGCTCTGCGCGAGCGAGGTTACTGAAATGAGGGCGCACACGAGTGCCGTAATCATCCTTGCTTTCATAATGTAAAGGTTATATATGATTGCGCATCGTTACTAAGGTAACCGTTTGCACCCAAATACGCAAGGGCGGCGCGGCGGGTCAAAAAACCCACCCCCCCCC
>CAKVCS010000095.1 GCA_934725785.1 uncultured Bacteroidales bacterium
CGGCAGCACTGGCCGGCGAGGCCGCCGGTGGAGCGGATCTCCACGTTGTTCTGCGCGAGCACGCCGTACACGCGCTCGCCCGACGCTCCCAGGAGCCCGGGGAGCACTTCCAGCAGCTCGCCGACCTCGTCCAGCTCGCCCGCCAGGGGGGCGATCTTCTCCTTGGCCGTGTCCACGGCCTCGGTGAGCTGGGCGATGTGCGTCTCGCCCATGCCGCCGACCGTGGAGGCGGCCTCGTCGAGCACGGGGGCCGCCTGCCTGACGGCGTCGGCCACGGCCTGGATCGCCGCGACGTCGAACCGGACCCGGTCAGAGCCCTCCGCGACGACGAGCCTGTCGAGCTCGACGGCGGAGAGCGCCTGGGACACGGGCACGAGGGCGCCGTCCACCAGGCTCGCGAGCACGTCCACGAGGGCGCGCGCCGTCTTGACGTCCCCACCCAGGACGGGGATCCACTCGGCCGCGCCCCACAGGGGCCCCTGCATCTGTGACCGGAGGTCCGAGACGGCGGCGGAGGTCTTCGACGCGAGCTCGCTGGCGCTCACGAAATCAAGTTCCTTGAACGCGGCGAGCGTCTCGCTGAGCAGGTCGGTCACGTCGCCGGCCTTTGCCTTGAGCCCGTCTACGAGGTCGGCCGCCATGGCGGGGGTGGCGGCGCCTGCGGCGGCGACCGCCGCCAGGCAGACTCCGCCCGCGACGAAGGCGCGGCGTGTGTGGTTGTGCGGCTCCTCGCCCAAATACCGGCCGCAGCCCTCCTCGCCTATCGAATCACAAGGCGCGCATTCATCCGGACAAACCCGCTCGACATCCTGCTTGAAATGAGCCGCCATCAAGAACCTCCCACACAGTTTGCCCGTATACTCTCGGAAGCGGGCCATCCACCTGTACAGGCCCGATTCCGAGATTTTGTTCAGCCTGCACCATTCCTTGATGGTCATGTCCGCGGAAAGGCACCGCCCTATGCAGCCCGCCCACATGTCCCTTCTCTGCGCGCACCATCCCTCGCCGAACCTCCAGACCGATTATGTTTGCGAGCAATCTTGAGGCAACGGAGCTGAACTGTTAAGACGCGCTATCTTTGACACTCACATAACGAATTATCGCATCAGCAGGAGGCATTTCTGATAGAAGCCCATAACCACACGTTCCAGTAGCTTGATTACCCAATCGGCACTCTCATTGATTGCCGCATCGACCGGGCGCAATATTCTCTGCCGAACCAGATCGGCCACGATGCAAAAACCAAAAATCGCTACCGATACGACAAGGGCCGCCACAACATACTTGAGCCCAAACAGACCAAGGGACGAAACCGCATTTCCAATCAGCTGAGAAGTCGCATTATCCGTAAGCACCAGATAAACCGCCAGCGTGCCCGAAGCCGCTCTATTAAGAGCCGGTGAAACAACCGGCCCTCTGGTAAGCGCAAAAACAAGCAACCCAAACGCCATTAGCATCGATGGCAAACAGGCGGGGGTATTGAGCCATAGTTGATGGCTCAACATAGACTTGCCTGCAACCAAAAGCGGCATGCCGAATACAACCTGCGTGCCTACCCCCAAAGCAAGACCCAGCATCAATAGCTTTCTGCCGATGGTGCGATTTGATAGAACCTCCGGAAAATACCATTTGATACAGGTAAGTACTACGAACTGATAAAGGAAGAGCCACACCGAGTATGACATATCGAAATGCACGACCCCGCCAAGGAACGGATACGGGAACAGAGAATACAAGGCCAGAAGAACCAGACTGAGCACAGCATGCCCTCTCTTGCCCAACGCCCGCAGCCCCACATTTAAGAATGGGCAGAAAAGCAAAAAGAGCACGTAGCTTGTCGGATACCACCAATGCGTCGATGCTATCGGGAAGAACGCGCTGAACAACGCATGACACAAGTCGCTAAGCGAATATGAAACATTCTGGGCATAATAGATTGCTGCCGTGATGATGAGCAGTGCTATTCCGTAGAAAAGAAGTTGAGTTTCAAGCTTGAAGATGCGCTTTAAGTTCCTGCGAACCCCCCCCCGACCCTCTTCCGACATGTACCACGCACTTATTCCGAAGAACAAGCAATCGCCCAAGCCGCCGAAGTTGGACACCAGGTTCACAATAAATTGAGCGAGGCAAGCCTCGTCGCCCGAACCAAGGACAAGATAATCCCATGGAAAATGGTTGAGCGTTATGCTGGCCATCGCAACAAGGCGAAGCATCTCAACATTCGAGTTGCGCCCCTTACGCTTTGTCTGCATTTAATTCTTCTCCCACCTGTTCCTCACATACCTGCCAGGGTTCTTATAGCTGGGCACCTTGGCGTATCGGCCATTCCTTATCAATGAGTCGTAGATCGCCAGTAAATCGCGGAGGTTTCGCTCCCTATCGTGCGTCTTCGCAGCCCTCTCGTGCGCGGCTTTGGAAAAACCCATTGCCAGCCCGTCGTCCTCGAACACGCGCTTGACATACCACGCCAGCATGTATGGAGCCGACGTCTGGTAGAGGAAGCCCTCCAGACCGTGCGTCAGCATGTCGGGGACCCCGCCCACACAGGAGGAGACCACAGGGCAGCCAAGCAACATCGCCTCACCCACGGAGTTGGGTGAATTCTCGATGGTGGAAGCCGACACGAAAACGTTCGAGGCAAGGTAGCGCGCCTTCATCCCAGCGGCGTCGAGGCCGCCGGTGAAAACGACGTTGTCCCGCAGTCCTAGCCGTTCGATGAGACAAGCTATGTACGCCTGGTAGGAGTTGCGCCCCAAGTTCCTACGGAGACCGTCCCTAAACACGCTCTCTCCGGTGGTGTACAGCTTCACATCGGGGTAGTCCTGCTTGAGAAGGGCGGCCGCCTCAAGTGCGTAGTGAAACCCCTTAATCGGGTATGAACACTGACTCACGAACATGCTGTGACGCTCGACGCCGCGCACGTCCCAGGCACCCTCGTAAAACTCCCTTCTCAGGGACTCGTTACAGTGATGGTATGTAACACCCGGGTTGACCTGCACGGCACACGCTTTGTCCCACTCAGTGCGCCCTATGACGTGTCGGGCCTGACGAAGGCATTCCCGCTCTGATTCGCCCCTCTCGACAAACCTGCGCCGCTCACGTTCTAGGGACGTTCGCCTCACGAAATCCCCAAAGCTCGGTACGCGCATGACACGCCCAGGCATGCCCTCGGCGTAATGGTAGCGGCCACATATCGAGACGAGGCCCTGAATCGAAACGACAGTCGAGTCGCTCAAACCGGCAGAATGAGCAGCACGGGTGGCCGCAAGTGAATGTGGAGCCTCGGTTCCCCAGACATGCACGACATCCGGTCGGAACGTTTCCAGCTTCTCGCGGAACCAACCATCAGCCACGCCCTCGCCGAAGGAAGCATAGGCAAGGCTGCCGTCGGCGCCCTCAACACGACCCCCTCCGAGGAAGAGAACCATGAGCTCATTTCCCGGGATGGAAAGCAAGTCGGCCGCGGTAGAATCGAGCCAACCGCCGAAATTGCCACCGTCAATCCCCGCAGCCACGACAACGGGGCTCGGGGGCTTGTTACAAACCCAGGCTATCCTCATTTCCCGACCCCCATAAGAAAGGCATCGAGCGCTTCGGCGTAGACTCGGTAATCAAGTCCCGATCTCGCGACGGAGCAGGCCGTCCCGCGCATGGCGACTCGCTCGGGGACAGCCAGGCCCGCCGCTCTCTTCAACGCGCAGGCGCAAGCCTCGGCCGAGTATTCTCCCACGACAATGGCATCGCCCCCGTCTTCTAGGTAGTCGCCGAGGTCGGACGTGACGTTCGCTATGACAGGCGTCCCGCAGCCGAGGCTCTCGGTCACCTTGGTGGGCATGCCCGCCTGGGCGAACCGTTTTTCCGGGTCGCGCATCAACACGGTGAAGTCGCTCCGCCGCAGGGCAGACACCACCTCGGCGCGCGGCACGCGGCCATGTGCCCTCACGCACGCAGGTAGCACCATAGCCTCTGGCATATACCCGCGAAGGTCGTCGTCGCACACGCCGTAAAAGTCAAAGGCGAGCCTTTTAAGTTCTGCTTCCCCCAAAAGTCCGATTGCCTCTAACACGACCCCAAGGGAGTCTTTTTTGGCAGGCGAGCCCGCGTACATGACGGTGACCTGTTCGGGCGAGGGTTCGAAGGGCCGTTCGGGTACAAGCGCCGCGACGTCGAGGACAGAGGGAACCCGCAAAACAGGACAGCCCTTCCCAGCGAAATACTTCTCGAGGTAGCTGCTAATGGCGATAACCCTCACGCCTGGGTCGACGACCTCCGTAATCAGCTTCACATGGTCGAGATACGAGGGGTCCCCCTCCCCGCCAGGGAACTCATCAGGTGTGTACCACTCGGTGCAGTCCACGGCGAAGGGCACTCCGGAACCGCGGCATAGGACCTTGATCTTCTCGGTCGCCAACGCGGGAAGAAACGACGCAACAACAGCGTCATACCGGCCGATGTTGCGACGGACGAAGGCAACGGCGTTTCGCCCGAGCATACGGTAGGCTAGCCAGTTAAGTACCTTGTTCGTACGGTGGGGGTTAAGCGTACGGCACACCATGCCATCGAACACGACGTCTTCTCCGACACCGCACAGCTCCACCTCATGGCCTCGCCCCCGCAGCGCGCGGGCGAGCATAGTAATCCTGGTCGCGCCTGCATCGTGCTCGGGAAAAGCGAACGAGGTTATGAAGAGCACTCTCTTGGGCATCTACTCAGCAGCCTTTCTCCACACCATGCGGTCAACAATGCCGGTGTAGCTCTGGATGATCTTCACGACCTTGGTGGACACGCACTCGT
>CAKVCS010000096.1 GCA_934725785.1 uncultured Bacteroidales bacterium
AAATGGCGGCTCCACGTTAAGAGTCAAGGGTTTGTCCGTGCCGTTTACCGCGGCTACGAACCATTTGTCGCCGTCTCTGCGCGCCACAACGGCGTATTTGCCGGGGTAGCCGTCCAATATTCGGGTCTCATCCCACGTGGTGGGCACGTCTCTCAGGAAGTCGAGGCACTCTTTGGGCGCGTCGGTAAGGTTGTTCGGAGCGAGGGCGAAGAACTGCATGGGGTTCTGGAATATCACGGCCGTCGCGAGAGAGAAGGCTTGGCTGGTCTTCCTCAGGTTGCCGCTCTTGTTGTCTCGGCTCATGTGGCGGTTAAGGAAAGAGCCGCCATATTCCATGCAGCCGACGGCGTTCCTTATGAAAGGATGGAGGGTGGCGCTCATGGCCTCTATGTCGCAATGATGCTGCTCAAATATCAGATTTTCCGAGGCGAGCACGGCCTCCGAGCCGACGTAGTTAGGGTACATTCGCTCCCACCCGCGTGGCAGCGTAGCCCCGTGGAAGATTACGAACAGCCCCGCGTCGGCGGCGTCGGATAGTATGTCTTCATACAGGCGCATGGTCTCTTGCTTGTCGCCGCCGAAGAAGTCCACCTTTATGCCCTTCACGCCAATCCGTTTCAGCCAGCGCATCTCTTTCTTGCGAGTTATGCCCCTGTCCATCAGGTTGGTGGGACCTTGCACGATGTCGTTCCAATAGCCCGAAGAGGAGTACCACATAACGATGTCAACTCCCCTCTCTTTCCCATATTTCACGAGTCTTTCCACTCCGTCGCGGCCTATGTTGGTGTCCCACCAGTTGTCAATGAGCGCATAGCCGAAGCCCATCTGCCTGGCGAAGTCGATGTATGTCTCCTGGTCTTTCTGGTTGATGCTCTCGTCCTGCCACAGGATCCAGCTCCACGTGCCCTTGCCATAGTCGGGTTTCCATGGCGTGGAGTATTGTGGGCGCACGAGGTCCCACGTTATGGTCTGTTCGGCCGCGATGCACGGAGAAGTGCCTACTGATATTGTCCTCCACGGGGTTTCGCCCGGCAGGCTCATGGCGGGCTCGGCCGTGCCGTTGCCGTTGTTCTCCTCGGGCATGGGGTAGGCTATCCTGTATGCGCCGTCCTTATAGTCGGACAGGTGCGAGGCGCAGTATCGGCTTGACACTCCCGTCTCCGACACGAGCGCCCAGTCCTGCCCGTCGTTAACCTTGAAAAGGCAGGGGAATGTGAACCCCTTGCCGTACTTTGACGGGCGGCCCATGGGCGCGTCGAGGTCATACTCCTCTTCGTATGACGGCTTTGTGCGCTTCCACCCTATCATGGCGTCGCTCTGCGGTGTCAGGAACGTGGTCGTGCTCGCGGGGAAGCGGAACTCGGTGGCCTCGCTCATGACCCTCACGCTGCCGGTCTCGCCCTGCCGCGGAATCTGGTAGCGTATCCCTACCGAGTTGTTTTCAATGGCGAACTCGGCGGCAATGCGCTGGCCTTTCTTGTTGCTATACCATACGATGCTCCGGACGCCGTCTACCTTCACGTCGCTCCGCTTTATCTTGTCGAGGGTATATTCGTCGCTCCACTTCACGGTGCCTGCGCTGTCCAATGTCATGCTCTCGGACAAGTCTCCAAAGTTGGCCACGAGGCCCAGTCGCGATTTCTCTATGACGGTGCGCCCGTCATATGTCACCTTGTACGTCGGGTGCCCGCCGTCTACGCCGGCCGAGACCGAGAGCCGCCCGTCGGGGCTCGTGGTCTGCACCGCGTCGCCCTGGGCAAATGCTGTCGCCGCCATGCCCAAGGCCGTGAGTGCTGTTAGTGTGCTCTTCATTTATCTTCTTGTGTTTTAGTTTATCTCCTCGATGGTGAAGCCGACGCTCCGCAAGTCGGACCAGAAACCTGGGTAAGACTTGGACACGACGCTGGGCTCTGATATGGCCGTCCCATTCGTCACGAGGGCGGACGGGGCGAACGCCATGGCCATCCTGTGGTCCTTATATGTGGCAATAGGCGCATGTGACGGCTCGCAGCGCTTGCCGTCCCACCTTATGCAGTCGTCGCCGACGGCCTCTATCTCGTAACCGAGTTTGCGGGTCTCTGCCACGAGGGCGGCTATCCTGTCCGTCTCCTTTATGCGGAGGGAGCGCAGGCCGGTAAAGTTGAACTTCACGCCCATCAGGCAGCACAGGACCACGAAGGTCTGCGCCAGGTCGGGCTGATTCACAAAGCAATAGCTGTATTCTTTTACGTGCTCTGGCATCGACTTTATCACGACTCCGTGGTCGCCATACGTGGTCTCCACCCCGAGAGGTGCGGCAATGTTCGCCACCTCGGCGTCGCCCTGCGTGCTCACGCTGTCCAGCCCCTTAAGTGTGAGTTCTGTCCCTGGGCGCAGGGCGGCCATGGCGTACCAGTATGACGCAGCGCTCCAGTCCGCCTCCACGCGCGTCTGCCTGTAGTCATACGGCTTCTCTTTTATGGCGATTACGCCGCCCGTGCGGGCCACCTCCGCCCCGAAAAGCTCCATGAGCCTCTGGGTCATGTTTATGTATGGGACCGACACCACTTCGCCCTCAAGGGTCAGTCGCAGCCCCCCGCGCAGAGTGGGGCCGATCATCATGAGGGCGGAGATGTACTGGCTGCTGACTCCGCCCGGCAGTGTCACATGGCCGCCGGATATCTCGCCACCTTTAATCCGGAGGGGCGGGAAGCCCGGCTCGCCGATATACTCAATTCCGGCGCCGAGCATCCGCAGGGCGTCGACGAGCAGCGCTATGGGGCGCTTCTTCATCCTCTCGGAGCCCGTTATCTCGTGGATGCCGGGCCGGGTTGCGAGGAAAGCGGTAAGGAAGCGCATCGATGTGCCGGCCGCGCCAACGTCCACGCGGCTCATGTCCGAGTCGAGCGCTTTGAGCATCACGCGCGTGTCGTCCGAGTCCGACAGGTTGTCCGGCGTGAAGCCGGAGCCGCACAGGGCCGAGAGTATCAGGAGCCTGTTGCTTATGCTCTTCGATGTCGGCAGGGATATCTCGCCGCTTATCTCGCTTGGGGCTTTTATGAAGTATGCTGACATGTGCGTTGTTATGACAGGTAGTTTCTCAATATGCCCTCAATCTCTCCCGGAGTGGCTATCTGGTTCACAATCACCTCGCCAACTTTGGGCAGCAGGGTGAAGTTTATTCCGCACGAGTCGTTCTTCTTGTCGTGACTCATCAGGTCTACCAGCTCGTCGCTGTCGGACACCTTTATGTCCGGTTTGCCATACAGGTCGCCAATCCTGCCGATGATGGTCTCGGCCCGGCCCGGGTCCAGCCCCGCCTTTTGGCAGCTGAGCCTCAGCTCGCACGCCATGCCGTATGCCACCGCGTGCCCGTGGAGTATCGGCCTGCCGTGCCTCATGCAGAATGTCTCGAACGCGTGGCCGAATGTGTGGCCGAAGTTGAGTGCTTTGCGTACCCCTTTCTCTGTCGGGTCGGCCTTTACGAAGAAGTCTTTTATGCGGATTGAGCGCCCAACCATGTCGTGCAGGGTGTCGAAGTCGACGTTGTCGAAGTCGAAGCCAAGCAGGGCGTCAAGCTCGCTCTCGTCGTGTATCAGCGCGTGCTTTATCATCTCCGCGAAGCCCGAGAGAATGTTGGCCTTGTCAAGTGTGCGGAGGAAGTCAGGGCTTATCAGCACGTGGCTGGCTTTGGCGAATACGCCTATCTCGTTTTTCAGTGAGCCCAGGTTCATGCCTGTCTTGCCGCCGAGCGAGGCGTCTACCTGCGACAGCAGGGTGGTGGGGATGTTTATGAACTCAATCCCGCGCTTGAATGTCGCTGCGCAGAATCCGCCCAGGTCGCACGGCATGCCGCCGCCCAGGTTTATGATCTGGGCCTTGCGGGTTGCCCCCCGTGAGCTGAGGAACTCCCATATCCTCAAGGCTGTATGGTAGTCTTTGGCGTCGTCGCCCGATGGGATCGTGATCCTGTTGGCCTCGGGTATCAGCTCGCTCGCCCCGCCAAGCGCGCCGACGCAGTGCCGCGCCGACCCCTCGTCGGTCAGCAGGAAAGTCTGGTTCGCCTGGCGGTCCGATAGCAGCGCGCGCACGTCCGAGGCCACGTCAGTAGTTCCGTAGACGTGACAGTCTTCTGATATTATGTTCATCTATGCTGTTGTTTGTTCTGTTCGTGTTTATGCCGCGCGTGTAGGGGCTGCGATGCCCAGTCAGCGCGCGGTCTCGGGGGCGTGTTTCAGGCTGGCCGCTATCTTGACCAGTTTGTCGCGTTTGTTGCTGCCCATGAGGGTCAATCCCACCTTCGCCCTCTTGTGTTTGCCGTTGTGGCCTATGTAGTCTATCGTCAGGTAGTGGATGATGAGGAGGTTCGTGTGCCTCACGTTCAAGACGTTGCCCGACATTATGGAGTACGTGCGGCTGCGCCCTTTTGACTGGAGCACTGGCGAACACATTATGTCCAAAAACGTGCTGTCGCCCTGGAACGCCATCTCGTATAGTCCGCCAGCCGTCGATATCGCAATCGCTAAAGCCAGCAGCCCGACCAGGACCCACCTGGCGGGAGATGGCGTGCCGTCATTGCCGAGGAATGAGACGACGACCCCCATGCTTAGCAGGGCGAAAGAGGTCTTTATAACGGCCCGCGCCGCCGATGAGGCCCGTCTGTTGTTATATTGCATCAATAGAGTTTTGCGTTAGTAAAACGTTTGGCCGGCTTCATCCCGGCGGGTGTCATTTGGCCTGTGGGACTACTTTGCCGTTCCTCACTTTATCCGTGCGAATCAGCTTGCCCGCTTTATTGTACA
>CAKVCS010000097.1 GCA_934725785.1 uncultured Bacteroidales bacterium
GCTCTATCTGTGCCTGGCACTGCTTCTTGATGGCCTCGTGGGCGAACTTGAGGGCCTCGAGCATGTCATCCTCGCTCACCTCTTTCATCTCGCCCTCCACCATGTTGATGTCGTTCATCGAGGCGGCGACCATTATGTCAAGGTCAGCGCGCTCCAAGTCCTTTGCCGACGGGTTGATGCAAAGCTTGCCGTCTATGCGGGCCACGCGGACCTCCGATATCGGCCCGTTCCAAGGTATGTCTGATATCACCATAGCGGCCGATGCTGCAAGGCCGGCAAGGCTGTCGGGCATCACGTTCTCGTCCGCCGAGAAGAGGGTTATGTTTACAAAAGTATCTGCGTGGTAGTTGTCGGGGAACAGTGGGCGCAATGCGCGGTCCACCAGGCGGGCTATGAGTATCTCATAGTCCGAGGCGCGACCCTCGCGGCGGGTGAACCCGCCGGGGAATCGGCCTGCCGAGGCGAACTTCTCCTTGTATTCCACCGTCAGGGGCATGAAGTCTGTGTCGGGCTTCGCCTCTGTGGCGCTCGTAACTGCCGCGAGCAGGTACGTGCCGCCGCACTTCACCATCACCGAGCCGTCGGCCTGCTTGGCCAGCTTGCCCGTCTCGATGGTTATTGTCCTGCCGTCGCCAAGGTCTATGACCTTCTCTGTTGGCGTGGGTTTTACCATAATCTTCTTATATAATTTTTACCTGTTTAATCAATCTGCGAAGTTACCCCCAATATGTGAGACTTGAAAATTTTTTAACACCTTAAAAGCGGCCGGCATCGCAATGCCACCGCGCGCCTTAAAGCTCTATTATGTTGTTCCTTATGCCAAACCGTATTATGTCGACGGTCGTCTTCAGGTTGAGCTTCTGCATTATGTGGTTCTTGTGGCTCTCCACCGTGCGCACGCTCAAGAATAGTTTGTCTGCTATATCTTTGTTGCTCATATTGTTGCCCCATAGTTTCAGGATCTCTATCTGGCGCGAGCTGAGCATGTCTATGTCCGGTTCGGTCTTGCCGTCCTTGCGTTTGCCTGTGGCCACCACGCCGTCAACGTATTTGTTCACGAGCACGTCTGTCACCTGTTTGCTGAAGTACTCGAACCCGTTTCTCACGGTCAGCACGGCCTGGACCATCTCCTGCTTTGTAGCGGCGGGCGACAATATGCCTTTTGCCCCGTTTTTTATGGCCAAGGTCACTATGCTGGCCGTCGGCTCCATCAGCATCACGATGCATCGCAGCCTCTCGAATCTCTGAGTCAGCTGCTTCACGAAGTCAAGGACCCCGTCCTCGCCGTGGTGAACGCACGCCAGGACGACGTTCACCCCGTCGGTCTTTATTGTGCCGGCGGCGATAGCCACGTCGGCGTTGACTTCCTCCGCCTCAAACTCGTCATATGCACCGCCCACGAATTGCGTCAATGCCCCGCAAAGTATTGGGTGGCTGTCGTAAACGCCTATCTTAATCATCGGTTATCTGGCTTAGTCAGGTTTTTTCTTGTCGTCGGCCTCGCTCGTGAAGTCCGCGGCGAGGCTCGTGCCCAAATTTAGCTAAAAAATGCGCTTTTGTCAATATGGCATGCCCGCTATCATGTGTCGTGGCGGCCAGGACGTGGGGCGTGGGGCGCTGCGCGGATGCACGCGATCGCATTGGGCGCCTTTCCTCAAAATGAAAAGGCTTGTGCTTTAATGCTCAACAAAAAAATATGTTATTTTTGCTTTGCGAGATTATGCGTGCTGAGCCGCGTAGGCTTGGTTTTCGCCGCCTTTATGGAAACCGAGGACCGTTTGCCACCGTAATAAAGCCGCGTGAGGCTCTCGTGCGCTCGCATTTTGTTAAGCCCTCAAAGTAATTCTTTTTATATACATCAGTTGATGCTCAAGACTTTTCACGTTAACTATAAGACGGGTGCGGGCGACGGCGTCCTTATCCAGATTCGCAAGTCGGCCGAGGCCCCTATCGAGAGCTTCCCGATGGTTGATGAGGGGGATGGCGCCCGAGTCTTCGCCTGTGACCGTGGCGAGTTCTTTTTCTATCGCTACGCCGTCTCGTTGGCCGATGGGCTTATAGAGGAGCGCCATTGGCGTTACTCCGTCGGGCTGAAAAAGCCTGTAGACGTATATGACGCGTGGCGGAGCCCGCAAGACGCAGACGACGCGCTCCTGGCTCCCGCGTTCTGCCGGGCCGTCTTCCTCCCCGAGGCCTCGGGCGTCTTCCCGCCAGCACCGAAGCCGGGGTCTGTGGTCTTCGTCCTCACTGAGCCTCGGGTGGCCAGGGGCGAGGAGGTCCGTCTTGTGGCTAAGCAATTCATAAACTGGGATGTCGACCACGCTCTCAAGATGAGCCGCTGCGATGGCAACACGTGGGTGCTCGACATGGGGGCCATCCCTTTTATGAAGGAGATCGAGTTCAAGTTCTGCATATGGGACACCGAGCACGATTGCTTTAAGCGCTACGAGGATGGCCAGAACCGCATGGTCCGCCCGAAGCACGGCAAGACTGAGATATTCGTTTTCAACGGCTTCAACTACGGGACGCTTTGGCGCGCGGCGGGTGTCGCCGTGCCTGTGTTCTCGCTCCGAAGCAAAAAGGGGCGAGGCTGCGGCGAGTTCGCCGACCTCAAGCCTCTGGCCGACTGGTGCAGCGCGGCCCACCTCAAGGTCATTCAGCTCCTGCCGATCAACGACACCACGGCCATTCGCCAGTGGCACGACTCTTACCCCTACAACGCCATCTCAATCATGGCGCTCCACCCCAGCTACATTTCGGTCGACGAGGTCTTTGCCTACTACGCCAAGCGCATGTCGGCCATGGAGCGGGAGAATGGCCTCTATCTCAACGATTCCACCTTCCTCGAGTATAACCGCACGCGCGACTGGAAAGACCGTAACCTGCGAGCCATCTTCACCTCCGAGTTCAGCACCGTGGTGAAGGACAAGGCCCTCTTGGACTATCTCGATGAGAATGACGGCTGGCTTAAGGACTATGCCGCTTTCGCCGCCTTGCGAGACAAGTTCGCCACCCCGGACTTCCGCCTCTGGCCCGAGATGAGCAAGCACTCTCGTGCCGACGTCGAGAAGCTTTTCCTCCCCGACAGTCCGCTCTTCGCCGAGGTCATGTACCGCGTCTTCATCCAGTTCCACGTCGAGAGGCAGCTCCGCGACGCCATTGAATACGTCCACTCCAAGGGCGTGGCCATCAAGGGCGACCTCCCCATAGGCATCAACCCTCACTCCGTGGAGGCGTGGACCGAGCCCGAGCTGTTCGACTTCGGCATGCAGGCCGGCGCGCCGCCCGACTTCTTCTCGCACGACGGTCAGAACTGGGGCTTCCCGACGTACAAGTGGGACGCCATGAAGCGCGACGGCTTCAGCTGGTGGGGGCGCCGTATGCGCCGAATGCAGATGTTCTTTGACGTCTTCCGCATCGACCATATCCTCGGCTTCTTCCGCATCTGGTCTATCCCATATCCTTTCCACAGCGGGCTTATGGGAGTCTTCTCACCGTCGCTCCCGCTCTCGTCGCAGGAACTCGCGGCGCGAGGGGTCTCCTCCAACCCCGCCGACTTGGCTTGGCCCATCGTATCCGAGGATTTCCTACGTGCGCAGTTCTCCGAGTTCACCGACAGCGTCATGCAGTTCTTCGTCCGACAGACCGACGGGCGTCTCCGCCTCAAGGAGGGCTGTTTCGACCCGCGAGAGTTCGACAAGTGGATCGAGAAAGATGTGCATCAGACGGCTCGAGACAGGATCCGCTGCGCAATAAACAATACACTCCACGAGGTCCTCCTCATCTCGGTCAAGCCCGGCGAGTGGCAGCCGCGCATCATGCTCGAGGAGACTGAGCGCTACAAGTCATTGCCCGACTCGGAACGCAACGCGATAAAGGCCATATACGACGACTTCTTCTTCTGCCGCCACAACGACTTCTGGAAGCGTAGCGCCGAGGAGCATCTCGACGCGCTGCTCTCTAAGTGCGACATGCTGGTCTGCGGCGAGGATCTCGGCATGATTCCAGCCTCCGTGCCAATCGTCATGCAGCGCAAGCAGATACTCTCGCTCGAGCTGCAGCGCATGCCAAAGGAGAGCTGGCAGCGATTCGGGTCGCCCGAATACTTCCCCTACCTCTCCGTCTGCGCCACGTCAAGCCACGACATCTCTGGCATCCGCGGATGGTGGGAGGAGGATAGGGCCGACGTCGACTGGTTCTATCACAATATGATGGGCCGCCAGGGCGAGACCCCCAGAGTCGCCGGGCAGGACATTGTGTCAGACATCATAGCGCAGAACCTGAAGTCGCCTTCCATGCTTTGCATCAACCCGATACAAGACTATGCCGGCATGCTCGACAATGTGCCTCACCTCTTGCCTTTCGAGGAGCGCATAAACGTCCCCAGCAACGCCGACCAGCATTGGCAATACCGCATACCCTTCTGCGTCGACGAGCTCGCGGACAAATATCCCGAGCTCGCGCGCAAAATAGCCGCGGCTGTCGATGCCAGTGGCCGAGAGTCCTAAAAAATCCAACGGCCTGCCATTAATTTCAAGTCGGCGCCCCCTGGCCCAATCGTGGTGCGGGGGCGCTGCTTTTCATCTATCTGTCAATCAAACATGAACATATGAAACAGCACTCCGTCTCCGTCTCCACCACCATCACGCCCGAATCCGGCAATCTTACCGCCGAGACTGAGCTTCTGCTATCTGCCGCCCGCGAGGCCGCCGCCAAAGCCTATGCGCCATACTCAAAGTTCAGGGTGGGGGCTGCCGCGCTGCTTGAC
>CAKVCS010000098.1 GCA_934725785.1 uncultured Bacteroidales bacterium
ACTCGACGGTCTTTCGAAACGGGTCTGCGTCGGCACCCACAGCGAGGTTGGCGTTCCACTGGTCGGAGAAGAAGCCGCCGGAGCCGAACTGGCACACGCCTACTTTTGACGTCTTGCCAATAGCTGAGAACAGGCTGTTGAGGAGCGCGATGCGCCGCTTCTGCACTGATACGAGCGAGTTGTCGGAGAAGACGAGGAGGAAACCCGTCATGACGCCGCCGGTGTAGAGCTTGGCGGAGCGGACGTTCATCTCTATGACGTCGTCGCGGTGGGTCCGGTAGTAGCCGGACTCGGACACCTTCTTGAAATCGTAGAGGAAGTCGAACGAGCAGTTGTCCTTGGTTCGCATAGCCGTCTTCTGCTCGTCGGTCAGCAATGGGCTGTCGAATACGTTAAGCCCCTCCCTCTCCTCTACCGATCGGACTCCGAAGATCTTGCATCCGCGTTCGTTCATATACTTTTGGCGCCCCTGCGGGTCGCAAAGCGCAATGGCGGACGGCAGCTTGTTGTATATCTCGTTTCGCCGTTCGACCTCCCTACGTTTAGCCTCCTCGGCGAGGACGGTGGAGTCTATGTCCCTCGCGACGCCGACAATGGCCTTTACTGCCCCATCCTCGTCATAGCCGGCCACCCTTGCCGAGACTTCATACCACTTTGCGGCCGAGCCTGGGTAGAGCCTCAGCCTCGCCTTGAGGCGGAACGATGATTTCCGCCCTTGCTCGACATCGGCGTATGCCATGGAGAGGAGATCCCTGTCTTCGTGATGGGCGGACAGCTCGTAGGGCGCGTCAACATAGGAGCCGTCAGATATCAGGACCTTCCTCTTGTGCGCACAGACATCCCACAGCCACGTGTAGAACCCGCCGGCCTCGCACGCGAGTTGAGAAAGCACGATGCTGTGGAGGGCCTGCGAGTACGCGCCAGACTGCGCGAGCAGCACAGACAGCGAGTCGGAGAGGAGCTGAAGCCTCTGACGCTCGTCGACCGTCCACTCGCGCTGGCGCGATGCCATGCAGACCACGAGACCCCATGGCTCGCCTGTCTCAATATGCCTGACGGTGGAGACGGCGCCGCTGCGCCACCCGGAGGCATGGATCAGCGCCACCTCGTCGCGGGCGAGAGCGGAGAAGGGCGTGAGCGTGTTGAACACCTGCACCCCATACGTCTTGACAACCTCGTCGGCCACTTTGCACTCGTGGCGGTAGCCTACTCGGAAGACGTCATGCCTCTCCGCCGTGAGTATCTTGCCCGTCACGGCCACGCAGAGGTAGCCCCCCTTGGCGCGCATCCACACGGAGGCTACGACATCGGGGGGGAAATACGCGCGGAAGGCCTTGACCATCTCGGATATGAGGTCAAACGCCACGCCGTGCTCATAAGACATCTTGTAGAGATCGGCGAAACGCCCGTCGAATATGGACAGAGCCTGAGCCGCGGACCGCGAACCGGCCGCGCCGGCATCCGCCAAATCCACAATCTTGGCTACGCCTGCGGAGTGGCGCGCGCCGTCAGAGTCATAATACTGCGAGAGCTTAGTGAAACGGAGGCGGAACTCCCGCCCGCCTATGAGGAAATAGGAGTGCCATTCCTTTGCCCCGAGGCTCACCTTGCGATAGGTGGTGTCGATGCCCTCCTGGGGCATGAAGGACAGCAGGTCGGCGGCACTGATGGAGTTCGACCCCACGCCAAGAAAATCGCGGAAACTGTCACTGATCTCGAAGTCACGCCTCTCGGAAGCGTCCCACAGGAACACTCCGGAGTTGACAAGCCTGTCAAGTATCTCGGTATCAGCTGACATAGAGCAGTCGCGTTAAGCTTTGGCCCTGTTAGAAGGGCAAGACCTCATACGTTTTATACGCAGGCAGCCCGCTAAAGTTTCACCCCGCCACGGGCAATGAGGCTAAAAGATTCGCCAAAGCGAGGGCCACGTCGGCATTGCCCGTCTCGCGCAAAGCGTCGACAAGCTCGAGCACAAATGGGGAGACGTCGGCCACGACAGCCCTTGCCGTGGCTGGCGCCGCACCGCTGAGGGCCTGCGCCCGCCGAACAGAGAGGCTGGCCCTGTCGGCGAGCGCGGTAAGCGACTTGCGCGCCAGATAGGCGTCGCCGGCCCTATGGAGCAGGCGCGCTACGCGAATGGCCTCGAAGTCCATCTTGCCAAGCGACACGGGCTCCCACGAAAGCGACAAGCGTAGCACTTCGGAGGCCGTGGCCCTGTCGCCAGCCGCCAGCGCACCCTCAGCCACGGAGGCGCACACCCCCCTGAGGCGCAGCCTGCCGAGCTGAGCCACCTCGTCGGGCGATGGGGAGAACGACTCTGCATCGGGCAGTCTCACCGCCCCCCTGATAAGCTGCCACAGCCGTACAGGGGGCATGGAGGAAGTGTCGGCAGAGAGATAGGCCAACGGACCGACATCCCGCAAATAACGGGACAGGCCCAGCTCATCGGCGGGCAGGACATCGGGCGTGACGCACACGGCGCGTGACGGGTTGCCCGAGACAATCTCGAGCAACAGGAGCTCGGCAGGGTCGAGCGAGGGCTTGGCGACATTAATCACGATGGAGGTGTCCGCCACGGGCAGGCGAACGCGAGAAGAGGGCAAATAGAGACTCTCGCCAAGGTCGGACGAGGCGGCGTGGCAGGCCATCTCGAGGCTCAGAGTGTCGGCAGCGTCGGGCAGGAGCCAAGTCTGCTGCAAGCTCCCGCGGGCCGCCACGGCACCGTGAGCTATGCGCAGTGGGGCCGAGCCCCGGGCTGGACGCATGAGCCGTTCCACATACCAGCCGGACGACAAGAGGCCGAAATTGACCACGCGCACGTCGCGCCTGTGACCGAGCACTTGCTGCGCATACCAGAGCGGATAGGTGTCATTGTCGCCTCCCACCACCACGACCGAGCTGGGCGGACACATGTTGAGCACGCTAACGGCCATGTCGTCAACAAGCGTGTCGCCCGAGCGGTCGTGGGGGTAGAACCCCTGGCAAGCCATAAGGCTGGGCACCGCCAAAGCGAACGGGACTGCCGACAGCCACGCTGGCAAGCGCGGAACGCGGCTCGCGACAAAACCGCGAAAAGAGTGATACAGACGCCAGACGGAGACGGAAAGGGCAAAGCAGAAGACGGCGTAGAGCAAAAGGAAAACATAATCGCGCTCACGCGGCTCGTAGGGCGGCATGTTGAGGTATAGCGCCAAGGCGGGGCCCGACATGAGAGCCCACAGCAACAGCGCGCAAGAGAGGCGCAGGGGCGCACGGCGCACCACAACGATGAAGCCGGCTATGGCAAGAATGAGCGGGATCCCGAACAGGGCGTATCGGCCCTCGGAGGGAGAGTCGTACTCCACCATGTGCAGGCGAGCCTCGTCCAAGGGGCGGACCCCACAAATGAAATTGCCCGAGAGGTAGCCGCCATCGCCAATCTCGGCATTCTGTCGGCCACAGAAATTCCACATGACATAGCGCAACATCATGTGGCCGACCTGATAGGAGAGGAAGAAGCGCACGTTCTCCGCGAGCGATGGTATTGAGTCGGGCCACCCCTCGGGCTTCGCCCACGCGTTGTAGGCCCATAGAGCCTCGTCGGAGTCGAGCGTCATGCGCGGGAAGAGGGACTCCTGCGCCGCAGGGTATGAGTAGCCGGAAGGGACCTTTGAGGCCACATATCGGCCAAGGGAGTCGGAGTAGTCCACCCGCGTCTCGTAGACAAACCCGTCGGGTCGCGAGGAGTAGGCCGGGCCGAAAAGGAGCGGGCGCGAGCCGTATTGGCGCCGGCCCATATAGTCGTCGAGCCTCTGCGCATCGGACGGAGCGCCAATGCTAAGCTCGGCGGACCCGCCGCGGATAAACGGCACGGCATAGGCAAGGAATCCAAGAGAGACGAGAAAGCCGCACAAGGCGCAGACTCCCGCACGGCGCCGGCGCCAGACTGCCGCAAGGAATAGCAGCAGCACGGAAGGCAGAAAAGCTCCGATGCCCCACCCCGCCCCGACAGGCAGACCGCAGACATTAACCGCGAAAAGATCCGTGACGAAAGCCAGGTCGAAAAAATGGCCTGACGCCAGCCATACAAGCAGCGCCACGGAGGCCACCCCCGCAGCGGCCGACACGACCATAAGCCTGCGCCCGAACCGAGACCCCGCGGCAGCGGCGGCCACAGGCAAGAGAATCCAGGCGAGCCAATGGACGCCAGCCGACAAGCCCGCAAGCAGACAGGCCAGAGCCACCCTCCGCGCACCACCGAGGCGACGCCACCGCAGAGCGAGGAGCAGCAAAGAGAAAGACAAGAGGGACGCGGCCCCGTAGACCTCCGTCTCGACGGCCACAGCCCAGACGCTGTCGGCAAAAGCCCACGACAGACCCGCTGACGTCTGGGCAGCGAAGAGAGACGCCCGCGACGGCCGCCGCACGCCACCAGCCCACCACAGCAGCATCTCGCGGGCCACAAGCGAAAGCACCGCCGCCGCGGCGGCGCAGCACGCCGCCGAGACCAACGAGCAGGCCAGGGCGGCATGGGCCGGCGGGGCGAGCAGGACGGCGAGGCGCAAGACGAGCCAATAGAGCGGGGCTCCGGGAGGATGACCGACATCAAGCCCCGCGGCGCAACAGACGAACTCGCCGGAGTCCCACAACGAGACCGACGGCCCGACAGTGAGGACATAAAAGAGGAAGGCCAGGCAGAAGACGTGCAC
>CAKVCS010000099.1 GCA_934725785.1 uncultured Bacteroidales bacterium
GTCGGCCTCTCCTCTGTCATTCATGGCACGGGGGTCATAGACCTCGACTTCGTCTTTAACGAGGTCCAAGAGGAGTATTACCCGTTCGATTTCGATGCTTTCCGCAATTCGGGCAGCAGGTTCGTCATGGTGTCGACAAGCGCGGTCACGGGTGAGGCTGTCTATACCGAGGAGTATGAGGATTTTGCGCGTTTCGTTGATGCCAGCAGGTCCAGCTGTTCACTGCCTCTTCTCTGCCCTCTGTGGAAAATCGACGGGGTGCCGATGGTTGATGGTGGCGTGGCGGACTCTATCCCGTTTGAGAGGGCTTTGTCGGATGGTTGCGAGTCTGTCGTGGTCGTGTCCACCAAGGCGGCAGGCTATCGTAAGAGTGAGCGTAAGCTGTGGTTGCCGAAAAACATTTATAAGGACTATCCGAGGCTTCGCGATGCGCTGATATCCAGAAATGCCAGGTACAATAGGCAGGTCGATGCGTTGGCTGGTCTCGAGGTCGAGGGGCGTGCCATCGTTGTGCGCCCTGCCGACATGCACGGGGTCACGCGCACGACGAGCGACCCCGAACCTCTTGAGGAGTTATATGCCGAGGGCCTACGAGAGGGGCGAATCTTGGCAGGCAAGCTCGCTTCTCTGATGCGAATGAAATAGGTTTTATGGCACAGCTTAAGATATTCTCAGCCTCGGCTGGATCTGGAAAGACGTACACCCTTGCTCGTCAGGTTATTGACTTGCTGGTGGCCGACCCGCGCTCGTATGCGCACGTCCTTGCCGTCACCTTCACGAACAAGGCTACCGGCGAGATGAAAGAGCGTATCGTGGGAGATCTCGACCTTATGGCTTACGGCGACGACTCCGACAGCGCAAGGGAGGCCCTGCTCTCCACTCATGTGGCCATGTGCCGAGATCGCGGTGCCGAGTCCGCCTCGCGGACCAAGGTCGTCGAGCGCTGCAAGGTGGCGTTGACCAATATTCTGCTCGACTATGGCCAATTTTCCATATGCACAATCGACAGCTTTGTACAGAGGGTGATACGGTCTTTCGCCTATGAACAGGGGCTGCCGTCCAACTATGGGTTGCAGCTCGACACTGCGCCAGTCATCGAGAGCGCGGTCGGTGACCTTATGGAGAGCCTTTCGTCCGACGTAAGGTTGCGCAATCTGGTCATAGCCATGACTGAGGAGGCCATTGATTCTGACAAGGCCTGGGGGGGCGCCGAGAAGCAAATATGCGACATCGGCGAGGCTTTCCTTAACGAGGGGGCTGGTGTGGACCCGGACACATTCTCTGCTCAAAACATAACCTTGCTCCGTGATAATATGGCGAGGCGGCGAGCCGAAGCGCTGAGGTCTGTCTTGAAACTCGTTGCCGATATCCGCGTCAAATACGCTGAGTTCAACATAAGTCAGCTCAATGCGCGCTCTAAAAGATTCATGGATCTGATAAGCTGCGTCCTGCCCGATGCCGAGCATACTGCTGCCGACATCCGCAAGACGGCACATTTTGCCGAAAATGTCATAGAGACCCTCCTCGAACTTAACATCGACAAGCTGCGGACAAACAAATCGACGGGTGATGTTGAGGCCTTTTTGACCTACATCCGCCAATGTGTAGAAGAGGCTGAGTGTCTGCGGCGCGAGCTAAATACTGCGCATTGCGTATTGAGCAACACCAACGTCTTGGGCGTCATGGGGAGTCTCGCCAAGTTCATTGCGGACGTTGAGGCGAGGAATAATAAGATGAATATGACTGGCTCGGGCAAGTTGTTGTCCGACCTGATTGACGGCTGCCCCATACCATTCGTCTATGAGAAAATCGGGGTCAGGTACGACACCATTATGATAGATGAATTTCAGGATACGAGCTCCACGCAGTATGAGAACTTTCGCCCTTTGCTGTCCGAGAGCCTTTCCGAAGGCCATGATTGCCTGCTTGTCGGCGACGTGAAGCAGAGCATCTATCGGTTCCGGGGGGGGGATTGGCAGCTGCTTGGAATGAAGGTTGGCAACGATTTTGCCAGCCAGGCCAAGTCACTGCCGCTGAGTGATAATTACAGGAGCAAGAGGCCTATCGTGGCTTTTAATAATGCCCTCTTCCGCGTTCTCCCCAAGGTTATGGACGATGCCCTGTACTCTGGCGGTATAGTGGGGAGCGGAGGACGCCAAGACGTCCTCGAAGCCATGTATGCCGATGTCGCTCAGAACCCGCGGAAGGATGATGCCGGGTGTGTGCGCATGTCCATAATCTCGGCGCTGACAGAAGACAAGTCCGCGGCCGCAAAATATGTTGAGGAAGCCTATGTCCGCTCCTTGAAGGAGGTGCTGGACCGAGGTTATTCATATTCAGATGTCTGTATTCTGGTGCGCAGTGCGTCGGTCGCGCAGGCTATCATTGAGAGGTTGGGCCGCGAGATGTGGAATGGCGTGCCGATTCCTGTCATGTCGGACGATTCGCTTTTCGTCATGTCTTCCGACGCCACGCTTTGCATAGCCGATGTCATGCGTTACCTTGTCTCTGGCGAGAGGCTTCCGCTTTTTTCCGCGCTTAGGGTTTTGACCGGGGTGGCCGAGGAGGCGCTTGGGGCGATGTTCGTCAGGAATGACGACATGGGGCGCGAGCTTGAGGCGTTGCGCGGGCTCGGCGTCCTTGAGCTTGTTGGTGAGGTCGTCAACCGTATGCCGAAGCATTTGCGCGACGCGGACTCCCTGTACATTGATGCTTTTCGACAGCAGGTTATGGAGGCTATGAAAGACGGGGTCTCCGATCTTGGCGGAATAGTCCAGCGCATTGACGATAACAGGAAGAAGTGGGTTGTGGCCGCAACAAGCAGCAGGCCAGCTGTCAAGATAATGACCATCCACAAGTCCAAAGGGTTGGAGTTCAAAGTTGTCCTGATACCAAACTGCGATTGGAAGCTCGAGGCAAACATGGGAAAGGAGACCATTTGGTGCTCTGCTAACCCGCTTGAAATATCTTCTTGGGAAAATGGCGTGCTCCCTCTTACGTTCAATGAAAATCTGGTCAACAGTGACTTCCATGCGGCGTGCGCTGAGGAGCGCGAGCAGGTGTTCGCCGATAGCCTAAACGTGGCGTACGTAGCGTTCACACGCCCCAAGGAGGTTCTTTTAGCCTGGGGCGTTAAGACCGCCACAAAATCAAGCAAGCCTAAGGATGGCGACAGAGTCTCAAGTGGCTATATGTCGACGTATTTATATGATGCTCTGGCGCAAATGTCAGGTTCGCCCGATAATGTTTCGACCTCAACCGTGGGTGTTGATGATGATGGCATCCCTTGTGAGGGCGCAGCCCACTCTCTCGATGTAATTGAGTATGTTGATGGTGATATACCCGCCGCTCCTGCATCTGAAGGCTCAGTCCCTGCGGTGGCGCAGATGGATATCGAGGTGCCGCGCTCTTTCGATCCCGCGGCGAGGTTCAAAATCAATGCCGAGGCAGAGAGTCGCATAATATCAGATGCCGAGGTGGGCATGGATGGCAGCGAGGCTGGTTCGCGCGCTCTCATGATAAGCATGGGGCTTACTAATCATGCCATTTTGGAGCGCGTGGGGTCGGTTGACGACCTGCACAAGGCCGTGCGGCGTGCTGTGCTGGACGGATTGCTCTCCGAGCCTGAGGCCGAAGCGCGAGAGATCGAGATGAGGGCGAAGATAATATGCGACCCTGTCGTGTCCGAGTGGTTCGATAAGGGCAGGGTTGCTAAAGTGTGGACGGAGACCTCTATGGTCGGGCCCGCGCCGGATTGTTCGCCGAACCGGTTCGTCAGGCGCAGACCCGACCGCGTCATGCGGATGACGGATGGCCGCACCGTCCTTGTGGACTATAAGTTCGGCAAGCGCGACAAAAAGCACCGCGCTCAGGTCAACGAGTATGTGAGGTGGCTGAAACTCGCTGGCTTTGAGAGGGTAGAGGCTTACTTGTGGTATTATTCCGATGGGGGCGTTGAGCGAGTCGGGTTGTAATTATGGCTTTTTTATGCTAAATTGCGCGGTTTTTGCGCGCCATTGCGCGCTTTCTTACAACATTTACTTATAAGGTGGAAGAAGTCAAGGTCTGCTCTTTGGCGTCGGGCAGCAACGGAAACGTTTACTATATAGAGTATGGCGGCGAGGCGATGGTCGTCGATGTCGGCGTAAGCTTCCGTAAGCTTAAGAACAGGGCAATGACGCGCAAGATTGACCTGCGCAAGATAAAATACATATTCATATCGCATGAGCATTCGGACCATGTCTACGGCCTTGCGGGCCTTAGTAAGCAGGTCGGTGCGCATGTTTATATGACGAGTGGCACATGGGACGGGATGAGGCCCAAATACCGTCCCGAGTCTCGGCAGACCTCCACGTTCGCCATAGGCGGTTCTGTGAAGGCCGGGCCGTTTGAGGTCTTCTGTTTCGCAAAGCCGCATGACGTCGTCGAGCCGTGCAGTTTCCGTATAGAGGTCGGCGGTGTCAGCATCGGCGTGTTCACCGATATTGGCGCTCCTTGTGAGGAGCTTGTGGAGCATCTGGCAAAGTGCCATGTCGCTTTTCTCGAGTCGAACTACGATTTGCCAATGCTTATCGCAGGACGTTATCCGGAGCGGCTCAAGCGGCGCGTCATGTCTGGCCACGGGCATCTGTCCAACGACCAGGCGCACGACGTTGTACGCCTGGCGGCCCCGTCGCACCTACACGCC
>CAKVCS010000100.1 GCA_934725785.1 uncultured Bacteroidales bacterium
CAGTATCCCTGGCGAGAGCCGGGATGCCGCCAACTCGGGCGGCTTATGTTGGAAAACTTGGAAATCTCGGCGATGCCGATGTTCTGAAAAGACGGCGCGAAGTTAAGCTAAGAGGTTTAAAAACACGTCCGTCCGCGGCCTACGTTGTGTTTATTTAACAACAAAACACTATATTTGCGAGCAAAAGGCTTGGTTATGGAGTCACTAATCCTGGCGACGGGCTTAATATACTTCACAGGTCATCTGCTGACCCATTTCTTCGAGCGGTCGAAGATACCCGACGTGCTGATGCTCATACTGTTCGGCATCATCATAGGGCCCCTGACTGGCATAATGACTGTGGACCGGATAGGCGACGCGGGCCGTCTGTTCACCCAGTTCGCCCTCATCATAATCCTCTTTCAGGGTGGGCTCGACATAGAGATAGGCAACCTGGTGCGCTCGGCCCGGCAGAGCGTGATCATGACGTCGTCTTTTTTCGCCGTCTCGGCCGGCGTGGTGTGGCTGATAATGCGTTACGGGTTCGGCTACTCGCCCATGGCGTCGGCGGTGACGGGGTTCATATGCGGCGGCACGTCGTCGGCTGTCGTGATACCTCTCCTCCGGATGATAAGGGCGAGCAAGAAAGCCGGAGCCATGCTTGTGATAGAGTCCGCCCTGACGGACGTCTTGTGCATAGTGTTCACGATAGGCGTGCTACAGAGCATAGCGAGCGGTGAGTTCAAGATAGGGAGCATCGTCTACACACTCGTGTCGTCGCTCGTGGCGGCCGCTGCGATAGGCCTGATTGGTGGGATATTCTGGCTCAGGGTGATCAACTGGGTCCGTCGCTTCAAGAATACGCAGTTCGCCACATGCTTCTTCATGTTCGGCGTGTACGGCATAGCCGAGCTTGCCGGCTTCAGCGGCGCCATAGCCGCGCTTGCATTCGGGATTGTGATGGGCAACGCGCGCGTGGTGAGCCACAAGCTCAGCCGCATATACGGCGACAACTACCCTGTTGGGGTGATATCGGACGCGGAGAGGGACCTCTACGAGGAGCTGGCGTTCCTCGTGAAGATATTCTTCTTCATATACCTTGGCATCTCGATACCGTTCGAGAGCTCGTCGATAATAGCCATGGCGGTTTGCATAGTGGCCGCACTGTTCGCCATCAGGCCAGCATGCGCCTTTTGGCTCACGGGCAGGCAGATGCAGCCCCACGACAAAAGCATAACGGCCGTGATGCTGCCCAAGGGCCTTGCCGCCGCCGTGCTTGCCGGCCTGCCGGCGCAATACGGCATGATAGAGGGGCCGGACATTCAGGCCATAACGTATCACGTAGTGCTCGACAGCATAATATTAACCTCAATACTTATCCCCGTGGTGGAGCGGACGGCTATGGGCGCACGGCTTGACAAGCTTTTCGCTCTCGGCCCCAACGCCGGCGAAGCCCAGGGGAGAGACCGCAAATAACTCATGGCACAGAACGAGAGCCCAAGGCTCATTGTAGTTGTCGGGCCCACGGCATGCGGCAAGACGGCGTTCGCTGTCAGGCTCGCGATCAAGACCAACGGCGAAATATTGAGCGGCGACTCGCGCCAAGTGTACCGCGGGATGGACATAGGCACAGGCAAGGATCTGAGCGAGTACACGGCAGGTGGGCGAGCCGTCCCCTATCACCTCATAGACATAGCCGACCCCGGCGAAAAATACAACGTATACCGCTACCAGCAGGACTTTGCGAAGGCGTATGCTGACATCGTGCGTCGCGGCAGGCAGCCCATATTGTGCGGAGGCTCCGGCCTGTACGTCGAGGCGGTCCTGAAAAACTACAGCCTGCTCTCCGTCCCGCCCGACAGCGCGCTGCGCTCGGAGCTTGAGGGCAGGACACAGGACGAGCTGGCGCATATTCTCTCAACATATCAGAACCTGCACAACACGACCGACCTGGACAACCGCCGCCGAACCATCCGCGCCATAGAGATTGCCGAATACCTGAAGAGCCACCCGGGGGAGAGCGGCCCGACAGGCGGGCTGAGCTACACGGTGATAGGGCTCGACGTGCCAAGAGACGTACGCAGGGAGCGCATAACGCGCCGGCTGAGGGCGAGGATGCGCGAAGGCATGGCGGACGAAATAGAAGGCCTGCTGGAGAGAGGCGTGAAAGCGGAGGACCTGATCTACTACGGGCTGGAGTACAAATACGTGACGATGTACTGCACGGGGCGCCTGACGCTCGACGAGATGGCGGGCCAGCTCGAAACAGCCATACACCAGTTCGCGAAACGTCAGATGACTTGGTTCAGGGGCATGGAGCGCAGAGGGATAAAAATAAACTGGATAGACGCGAGCCAGCCCATGGAGTCCATGCTGGCGCAGGCAGCCGACATCCTGGGCATATAACAAACACACAGCAACATACAGATGAAAACAGCAAAAATGCTACTGATGGCGGCCGGGGCGCTCATGATCCTGGCGCAGACCGCCTGCAAAGACGATGCCGACGCGACCCTGACACAAGCGGAGCGTAACGAGGCCGCGGAAGTATTGAGCGGAGACATGGTGGTCTCGGCCAAGGCGTCGATAGGCGGCGTGGACAAGACGCTGCTGGACGGCGGCGCCCCCTGCAAGTTCAGATTCGACAAGACGGGCGACGGGGAGATGACCCTGAGCCAGCCGGACTTTCAAGTCGGCAAAATGCCGTTCCCTCTTAACTTCAAGATAGCCGTTACCCTGTCGCCAGTCCTTTCGCTGGAGAAAAGCGACTTCCCCGAGAGCGGTTGGGTAAGATTCAGCGGCAAACGAGGAGTCGTCAGCATAACAGGGCAGATGCCGGACTCGGCCGTGGACGAGAGCGCCGAGGGTGACGGATCGACAGTGACGGGTTTCGTCAACACAAAGACCAGGGAGATCCAGTTCCAGATAAGCTACGCGATGATGACAGTCGAGGTTAACGTGCCCCGGCAGGCCATAGACCCCGACCGCGTGGCTAACTATGAGGCCGAGCGGGAGCAGTACGAGAAAGACCTCGAGGAGTATAAGAAGGCGCACGGGCTGCAATAGGGACCGCGGCTCGCTGCGCCTCCCACCCTAACGGGAACATATAGCATCGGCGCAAATTGGAATTAGGGATTTTTATTCTAATTTTGCGGGGTTGAACGTCAAACCGTTGGCCAAGGCTACAAAATGAGCAGCTTAATAAAGAATTTCTTGATGCGCGCGGCGACCGGCATCCTGTTCGTACTCGTCGTTGCAGGCATGTTCGTTCTCGGGGCGCGGACCAACGCGCTGACCTACGCTGCGGTGATGGCGTTAGTGATAGTCGTCGCCACTCACGAGTACTGCCACTTGCTTCGGGCGGGCGGAATGTCGCCCCACGTGCTGATGGCAATGGCGACGAACTTGACGGCCTTCGGCATAGGCTTCATGATATGCAACTACCATTGGGACACCCGTCTGCTGCTCATAATCGTAGCACTCGTCTGGCTGATGTTCCTCGTAGAGCTTTTCAGCTCGAACAGGAATCCGCTGACCAACATTGCGCTGACCATACTTGGGTGCGTGTATGTGGGTATGCCTTTTGCGCTGTTCAACCTGCTGGCTTTCAAGGGCGAGGCTTACGACTATTGGCCCATAATGGGCATTTTCGTCCTCGTGTGGGTGAACGACACGGGCGCATACCTCTGCGGCGTGACCATGGGCCGTCACAAGCTGTATGAGCGCATATCGCCCAAGAAGACGGTTGAGGGCTTCATTGGCGGCGTGCTTCTGACCGTGGCCGTCGGCTTCACCTCCTACTCGTGCCTTGGCGACTGCTTCTTCCACGCGGGGCTTGGCTTCACTCTGCTGACGACGGCCATAGTGGCGATAATCGGCACGTGCGGGGATCTGGTGGAGTCAATGTTCAAGAGGTCTGTCAACGTGAAGGACTCGGGACGCATATTGCCCGGGCACGGCGGGATACTCGACCGCTTCGACGCGGTCATGTTCGCAGCCCCCATAGTCAGCCTACTGTATTATTTCTTCATATAACAAGTTACAACAAACGATGCTGTTACATAAGGAGGGCAAAGCCACAATTATAACGACATTCCTGCTATTCTTCGTCGTGAACGGGCTGGCGTGGGCATTCCTGCCCCATCTGCTTGCGCAGTGCGTCCTCGTGATTACTCTGGTGCCCTTGTGCATGACCGTGAACTTCTACCGCCGCCCGGCGAGGAAGAAGGTGAAGATGGAGGGCGCGATAGTGGCCCCGTGCGACGGCAAGGTGGTGACTATAGAGGAGACCTATGAGCCCGAGGTGCTTAAGAGCCAGGTGCTCCAGGTGTCGATATTCATGTCGCCTTTCAACGTCCACGTGAACTGGTTTCCCGTTGGCGGCGAGATAGAGTACTACCGCCATCACGACGGCAACAAGAGCGCGGCCTACCTGCCCAAGTCGTCGACGGAGAACGAGCGGTCAAGCATCGTGATAAAGACCAAGGGCGGCCAGAAGGTGCTCGTGAGACAGGTGGCAGGCGCGATGGCCCGCCGAGTGGTGAGCTACGCCAAAGAGGGCGGACTTGTGGAGCAGTCTGAGGAGATGGGCTTCATAAAACTCGGGTCGCGGGTCGACCTGTACCTTCCCCTCGGGACCCAGATAGACGTGAAGCTGAAAGACGAGACCACCGGCAGCCAGACCGTCCTGGGGT
>CAKVCS010000101.1 GCA_934725785.1 uncultured Bacteroidales bacterium
GATGGGGACCTCGAGAAGGGCAAGGCCGTGATATGCAATGCCAAGACCCGACGCGTGTCGGTCTGCAATGCGTTAGATTGCGTACTAGTCCACAAAGACCGCCTTGCCGACCTCGCGCAACTCTGCGAGCCATTGGCCGCAAAGGGTGTGGAAATCAGGGCCGACGCCCGCGCGCTCGCAGCTCTCGACGGACGATACCCGGCAGGCCTCCTTGTCCCTATCGAGCCGTCCGACTATGGCATGGAGTTCCTCGCCCTGAAGCTTGCTGTCGTCACCGTAGACAGCATCGACCAGGCTCTACAATACATATATGACCACAGTCTCAAGCACTCCGAGGCCATCATCACCGAGAGCGGCGAGGCCGCCGACAGGTTTCTCCGCGAAGTCGACGCCGCGTGCTGCTACGTCAACGCGAGCACGGCTTTCACCGATGGCGCGCAGTTCGGCCTCGGCGCGGAGATTGGCATAAGCACTCAGAAAATGCACGCGCGCGGCCCGATGGGGCTGCGTGAGCTAACTTCTTACAAGTGGCTGATTAGAGGTGAGGGGCAGACGCGCCAATAGTATTAATTAACAGTCGGCTTCTCGCATTTTTATTATATTCGCCCTCCCAAATCGTTCACAAACCTGCGGCGTCTGGTGAAAAATGTGCTTCATTTCGTCCGCACTGTTTGTCGTTTGGCTCGGTTTTTCCTATATTTGTTAAGGCTAAAAGGTGGCGAAAGCCCGCCTCCCAAGCCATAAATCTAAGGTATGTCTATAGGAATGAGTAAGAATTTCGAGGCAGAGAACAAGTTGCCTAACATAATAGGGGCTGGCACCAAGTTCGTCGGCGATATCGAGACGAACGGAGACCTCAGGGTCGACGGTGTGATAGAGGGAACAATCAAGTCGCAGGGCAAGCTCGTACTTGGCCCAGGCGGCAGCATCAAGGGGACTATTAAATGTGTCAGCGCCGAGATCGCTGGCTCTTTCGAGGGCAAGATGGAGGTAAGCGAGATCCTGTCTCTCAAGGCCTCCTCTTATTTCAAGGGGGAGATGAACGTCAACAAGCTCAGCATTGAGCCGGGGGCGAAGTTCATCGGCTCCTGCCTTATGGCGGATAAGGGCGGCGCTCACCCTGCGCCCGCGCCGGGTGACAAGAAGTAACGATGAGCCGCAGCCTGAGCGCCACGTTGCGCGCAGGTGGCGTTGCCACTGCCGCGATGTTTGTAACGTGGGCCTTTGGTGCTGTCGGGCCAATCGCCCTGGTGGCAGGTCTCCTGGTGGTGTTGGCCGAGGTCGTGAAGAATGTCGCTTTGGGGCGAGCCTCGCGCCGCTCGGGTGACGGAAACGTCATGCCGGCGCTGCTAATGGCAGAGGGTGTCAGCCTGCTTGTCGACGCGGCGGCTGTGTGTGCGGCGGTGGCTCTTGACGATGTATCACGGGTCGCGGCAGGTTTCGCCTTATGCGCAGTGTTCTTTATGGTGAGGCTTACGAGCGCGGTGGCGTCGTCTGAATTTTTACAGAAATAGAGATAAGACAACAACATAAAGATTGGAGCTTCCTATGTTTAAGATATTCGCAACAGCATGTTTGGCGTTAGCCCTCTCTTGCGCGCCGTCGCTCGCCATGGGTGACGAGCCTGAGGCTGGTGAGGCCGTGGCTGGCGGAGAGTCCGCCCCAGTGGGGCAGGACGCTGCCGCTTCGCAAGATGGAAAGAAGGAAGGGGTCGACGTGGTCGAGGTGATCAGTCACCACATCAGCGACTCCCACCATTGGAACGTGTTCACGTGGGACGGTGGCAAGGGCTCTATCGACATCCCGCTGCCTGTCATGGCGTACAACAAGGGCAACGGCGACCTCCTGTTCTGCCTGTCGTCTTCTCTCAGTGGCGGAGAGTCTATAGTGAAGAACGGCGTGTCCTACTCTCTCAACGAGCATGACAAGCTCTGCGCCGACGGCTCACGCGACACCGTGTTCGACTTCTCAATCACGCGCAACGTGATGTCGGGTTTCCTTTGCGGAGCTTTGCTGCTTCTTGTCTTTGGAGGCGCGGCGCGGTCCATGCGTAAGACCGGCGGAATCCCACACGGGGCGGCAAACGCCGCCGAGTACCTCGTGACATTCGCGAAGAGCATTGCCGATGAGCAAATCGGCCCCGATAAGAGCGCCAAGTTCACGCCCTTCCTGCTCACGCTCTTCTTTTTCATATGGTTCAACAACCTCATCGGCCTTATTCCCTTCTTCCCCGGGTCGACCAACCTATCTGGCAACATCGCGTTTACGGCCATTCTTGCCGTGTTCACCTTCGTCGTCACCCACGTCAGCGCCAATAAGCATTACTGGATTCACACTTTCACAGTGCCTGGCGTCCCGTTCCTTATGAAGCTGATTCTGGTACCGATTGAGATCGTTACCATGTTCACCAGGCCGTTCACGCTTCTCGTTCGTCTCTTCGCCAACATCACTGGCGGCCACATCATTGTCATAAGCCTTTTCTCGCTTATTTTCATACTCGGCAGCCTCGCCATCGCGCCAGTGTCCGTCCTGTTGGGTCTGATGGTGTTCACTCTCGAACTCATTTTCGGCGCGCTTCAGGCGTACATATTCACTGTTCTCTCAGCTCTTTACATCAGCTTGGCAGTCAACGCCGGCCACGATGAGTGAGCTTGTGCGGCGCTTCCTTTAAAGACAAGTAACACATAAAATAACAACAACCTAAAATTCGATTATTATGTCAGGAACTTTGATCGCAGTCGGTCTTGGACTGATCGTTATTGGTATCGGAATCGGAATCGGTCTCGTTGGCGGCAAGGCTGTCGACGCCATGGCTCGCCAGCCGGAGATGGCCGGCAAGATTCAGAGCGCCATGCTCATCGCTGCCGGCATGGTCGAGGGCGCAGGCCTTTTCGCCATCGTCATCTCCTTCATTTCATAGTTCGAAACGGTTTCAGATTCTGAATCACTATGGATGGACTTCTTAACCCCGAACCCGGCCTCGTCATATGGTCGGGCCTGACCTTCCTGGTGGTCCTGGCTCTGCTCACCAAGTTCGCTTGGAAGCCGATTCTTGGAATGCTCAAGGAGAGGGAGGACGAAATCACTTCCTCGCTCGCCAAAGCCAAGGAGGCTCAGCAGGAGTATGCACGAATCGAGGCTCAAAAGGCTAAGATCGAGGCCGAGACCCGCGCCGAGCGAGACGCCATCCTCAAGGAGGCGAGAGAGAAGGTTCAACAGATGCTCGACGACGCGCGCAAGCACTCCCAGGAGGAGGGCGACAAGCTCATTGAGCAGGCGAGGGCGCAGATTGAGAGGGAGAAGGCCGGGGCCATTGACGACCTCAAGAGGCAAGTAGCCGCCCTCTCCGTCCAAATAGCCGGCAAGCTCATCGAGAGCAACTTGCAAGACGGTGACCGTCAGGAGCAGCTCATCGAGAAATACCTTCAAGAGAGTAACTTTAATTAATCGAGCCTAATGGACGCAGGACTGATTGCAAGGCGCTACGCCACTGTGTTGCACGACTTTGCCGCCGACCGCGGCAAGCTCAACGACGTCTACTCCGACGCCGCGCTCGTGCGTGCGGCCTTGGCGGAGCAGCCTGCCGCCCAACGCTTCTTCGATTCGCCTCTGCACAAACCCTCCGAGAAAAGGCAGCTCGTCAAGGCAACGTTCGAGGAAAATGTCTCAGCCGAGACGCTGCAATTCCTCCTATTCCTGGTGGACAAGGAGCGAATCGGCTACGTCAGCTCCATCCTGCTCGTCTTCGAGATGCTATACAAGAGGGAGCACGACATATGCACCGCGACGGTGACTACGGCTAAACAGCTGTCGCCCGAGCAGCAGGGGCGTTTCGTCTCGCTCATCTCCGACAAGGTGGAGAAGACCGGACGTCACGTGGCTTCTGTCGATGCTACTTTCAAGGTCGATCCTCAGATTATCGGCGGCGTCATTCTCGCTATAGACGGCAGGCAGCTCGACGGCTCCGTTTTGACCAAGCTCAAGACGCTTGAGAAGCAGCTGACGGTTTGATTTCTTATTTTTATAACGTACACAGCGCATGGAAAAAATAAAAGCCTCGGAGGTGTCGAGCCTCCTCAAGCAGCAGCTTGAAAAGTTCGACGCCTCCTCAAAGCTGGAAGAGGTCGGCACTGTCCTTACCGTAGGCGACGGAATCGCCACGGCTTTCGGTCTCGCCAATGTCGAGAGCAACGAGCTCGTCGAGGTCGGCAAGGCTATGGGCGTTGTCCTCAACCTCGACCAGGACAGCGTTGGCATCGTGCTTATGAGCAATGCGGACGAGGTCAAGGAGGGCGACACTGTCAAGCGCACTGGGCGTATCGCGTCAATCCGTGTCGGCGACGAGATGGTTGGCCGCGTCGTTAACACGCTCGGCGAGCCAATCGACGGCAAAGGCCCCATCGGCGGTAAGCTCTACGAGATGCCGCTCGAGCGCAAGGCGCCGCAGGTCCTCTTCCGACAGCCCGTCAAGAGGCCGCTCCAAACTGGCATCAAGGCCATCGACTCCATGATTCCCATCGGCCGCGGCCAGCGTGAGCTCATCATCGGTGACCGACAGACAGGCAAGACCTCTATCGCCATAGACACCATCCTCAATCAGAAGAGTTTCTACGAGGCTGGCGAGCCCGTGTTCTGCATCTACGTGGCAACAGGCCAGAAGGCCTCTACGGT
>CAKVCS010000102.1 GCA_934725785.1 uncultured Bacteroidales bacterium
GAAGGCCACGACGCCGGCCACGGCGACCGAGACGGCGGCGAGGAGGGTGGCCGCCACGAACACCACGGCGGAGACAGCCCGCGGAGAGACTCCGAGAGCGAGTGCCTCCTCATCGCCAAGCGACAGGACGTTGAGAACATTGCCAGCCACCGCGGATAGCGGAACGGCCAAGCACGCCAAACCGAAAACGAGCAGAGCCTCAGCGCGCCCCGCGCCGCTGAAGGAGCCTACCGTCCACGAGAAGACCTGGCTGACATCCTCGCGCGAGGCCAAGGAGAGAATGACGGACGTGGCCGCGGAAGAGACAAAGCTGACCATGATGCCGCACATGAGCATGACACCGACATCGCACCCCACGGCACGACGCATGAGCAGCACGACAAGCAACGACGCCAGCCCACCAAGAGCAGCGCCAGCGGTGACAGCCGCGCCCCCAATGGCGGAGACGAGGCCGGAGACAAACGCGACAGCCACCCCAAGGACGGCGCCGCCCGAGATGCCCATAGTGTAAGGCTCGACAAGCGGATTGCGGAACACGCCCTGCATAAGGCAGCCGGCAACCGACAAGAGCCCCCCCACCCCCATGGCGCACATCATACGCGGCACGCGCAACTGGCTGACGATGACGGCCGACGCCTCGGGCGGCACGTCCGCCAGCCCCTCCAAGGCATACGCGCGGCACAGGATGACGAGCAACGCGACATTGGCCACCACCACGGCCACGCGCCGGGGGGACGACAACAACGAGAAGCCCCTACAGCGCATCGGCTATGGATTTTAGCGACTTGCGGAAAAAGACCGGCGTTGGGCAGCACAGCTCACTCTCGTCGACAACGACGACACGCGCCTTGGTGAGGCGACGCCACTCGGCCGCCTCGCCCTCGCCCAGCCCGCCCAGCGACGAGACGACGATGACGCCCGGGGCGCGGGCCACAATGGACTCGCGGGAGCAAGCCCCCTCGCCCACCGCCAAGACGTTGCGCCCACCGAGCCTTGAGATGAGATCTCCTATGTAATAATCGGGAGTGGCGCCCCACAACGGGTTCACACCTATCTGGATGTAAAAACCGAGCGATCCGCCGCGCCGCAGCCCGGCCAAAATGCCATCCACCGCCCCGCGCTCACGCTCCACGAGCTGACGCGCCTGCGCCTCGCACCCCAACAGCCGCCCGACAACAATGGTTTGCGAGCATATCTCGTCGAAATCCTTGGGCGTCGGCAGTTGCCGCACCCGTATGCGGAGGGCGCTCAGCTTGTCCACCACGGCTTTTGAGGTGAATGGCGAGGCGATGACGACGTCGGGCGACAGAGCCACAATGGCCTCGACATTGACAGTCATGGCGTCGCCCACAATGGTGGACTTGCCCCCCGCGGCAGGAGCCGGGCAATAGCTGGTGCGGCCGACTATGTGCGCATCGGCCCCCATCTGGACGGCCATGTAGGTGGCCGACGGCAAGAGCGAGACTACCCGCTGGGCGAAGGCGCAAGACGCGAGCAAGCTCATGATGAGCATGACCGCGACCCTGAGGTTGACGCGAGAAGGGAATGGCTTCTTATGACGATGCATAATGAGAGTTTTTGTGAGGGATGCCGACATCGCTACGCGCACTCGGCGGATACAGATAATATTTTAGTGCCGTGAAATTACGGAAATAATCCGTACCGCAGGCATCGCCCCCAACCGCCAGGACCGCGGCCTCGGCAAAACGTGCGTTTTGGCCGGGCCGGGCGCGCCCGCCGTCAGCTTCGGCGGCGCGGGCGCGTGGGTGGCCCTCTCGCCCGTCGAGCAGGCCATAAGGCGCAAGGTGGAGGCCGCGGGCACCCCGCTCAGGGACTGGGACGTAAATATTTACCGTGGGATACTCACCGGCTGCAACGACGCGTTCATCATCGACACGGCCCGGCGCGACGCCATCCTCTCCGCGTGCGCGACGGGGGCCGAGCGGGAGCGGACGGCCTCGCTAATACGGCCGATTCTCCGGGGCCGGGACATTCGCCGCTACGGCTACGACTGGGCGGGGCTGTGGGTGATAGCAACATTCCCCGCACTTCATTATGACATAGAACAGTATCCGGCGGTAAAAGGCTACCTACTCTCGTTTGGTATTGAAAGGCTGGAACAAACAGGCAAAGTACATACCGTAAACGGAGAGAAAATTAAGGCTAGGAAAAAGACTAACAACAAGTGGTTCGAGACTTCTGATAGCATTTGTTATTGGGGCGATTTCTCGAGGCCAAAAATCGTGTGGGGAGAGATTTCCGACAGAAGCAAATTTGCCTATGAGCCGAATGGCGAATTCATACCCGAGGCAACAACATTTCTTATGACGGGGACGCACCTCCCGTACCTGCTTTGCGTGCTGAACTCGCCTCTCTCTGAATGGTTCTTCTCCAAATTAGGGACGACGACCGGGGTCGGAACTGTGAGATGGAAGAAATTCACGATTCAAGAGCTCCTGATTCCGAACATAAGCGATGATCTGCTCCGAGTGCTTGAAAAAAACGTGGGTGACTTCCTTAGAAAGGACATCACCCATGACCACTTCGTCACTAAAGTCAACCAGATTATATATGACGTGGTGGGGCTGACTGTTGAGGAGGTGAAATACGTGGAGAATTTCTACCACACCATATCATAGCCAGTGAACTGGAAAAAGCGGACCGCTGAGTTTTCTGCGGTCCGCTTTCTGAATGGCTAAGCGGTTAGGGTACCTTTTGAGCGGAAAGAAGCATGTATCGCAGGCAAAAAACGTGTGTAAGCATGGCTATGAGAATGTCTGCCAAGCGCATTGGCTCTGCAAGCTGTCTTAGGACAAAGCGACATACTCTTTCCCTTATGGCGTTAATCTTGTTTATTATTCTTTGCTCGCACTCCTTTGACGGTTTCCTTGCGCCATTTATGTAGCTGCGCAAAGCGAGAGGGCTCATACCTATGATTTTAGAAAGCTCGGTCACGTTGATTTCAGGATGGGTGAGGAAAAAACGCTGTAGACTTGTCGGCTCGGCATCCTCGTACGTGAAACTCTCGAAGCTGACGTCCTCGTCCAGTTTTCTCCAGTGTATGCCGTCGACTCCAAACGTATATTGAGCGCGATCTTCTTCAGTTGCGTTTCTCAGATTTTTATACCACAATAGTGACTGACGATAAGACATGCCCTTGTCGTCCTCGCCATAAAGGTAGTCACCACTAAACCAGACTTTAATAATCTTCATATTCGCCTTCCTTTCCGAAATAAGACTGCCATCGCTTCAAGATGATGTCATAGTTTTCGTCTATGACAAAAGAGATGCGCTTGAGGTCGTTACTTTTTATGTTATGCTTCTCACGCCGTTACCTTACCTAAAGATCCCGCCGCTTTCCTCCGCTATCTTTTAATCCATTTTCCAACTCCTCAATGGTTGGCATGGAAGACTTAAAGTCTTTCGGGAAGAGTCTGGACAGTTGATATTCCGATATGCCCATCGGTTCCTTGTATGATTCTAAGGCATATTTAGCAACAACATTGTCTTTGTCCTTGCAGATAAGCAAACCAACAGTCGGATTGTCTATGTCTGTTTTGAACTGGTGGTTTATTGCTGAAACATAGAAACTCAATTGCCCCAAGAAAGATGGATGGAACGATTTAGCTTTTAGTTCTATTACCACATAGGCATGGAGGTGAGCATTGTAGAACAGCAAATCGGGGAAGAACTCCTGGTTGCCAACCTCCAAACGGAACTGTCTGCCCATATAGGAGAAGCCTTTTCCAAGCTCCAAAAGAAAACGGGTAACATTTCTCACCAATTCATCCTCCATATCGCGTTCGTCATACTTCTCCCTAAGATTAAGGAAGTCCAACTGATAAGGGTCTTTGGTTATCTGCTGCGCCAAGTCACCCTGCACAGCTGGGAGTGTGGCTTTGAAATTGGTGATGGCCTTGCCGTCACGCTCATAAAGATCGGTGTCGAGCCAGTTAAGTAGGGCATCGCGCCCCCAGTTGTTCTCCCAAGTCTTTCTCAAAAAGAAAAGTGCTTTGTTTATATTTCCATTACATCTTTCTAAGATACGGCAATGATGTCCCCAAGGTATCAGAAACAACAATCTGAAATCGTCAACATCCTGTTGACGATTTTGATATTGGTCTGCAATTTGCATAGGATCTACATGGTACGCGTCATCAGTGAAATCGCCAGCATCCTGCGGAATGTTTGCTAATAAAGGGGAATAGAGCTTGTAAAAATAGCTCATGTATTTTAAGTTGGTCGGAGAGAATCCCTTAACTCCAGGCATTTGATTCTTCAAGTCCTGACTGAGATTCTGGTAAAACCCAGAGCCATAAGTATTGCTATATTGCTTAGATTCAATGTCTCTCCCCAACCTCCAATAGAAATCTAACAGGTAGCCATTGGTAGCACATGATGCTTTAAGGCGATGCCTGTAAAAACGTTCCTTAAGAACTACAAGCCAGTTCTTATAGTCGGCATCACTATGAAGAACAACAGACAGATTTGTATTTCGCTTTGCCATTGTTTTTTTCGAAAGTAATGTTTTTACCGTGACAATCCATCGTAGTCATATGACTTTTTAAAATAAAGATTCCGGCGATTTCTCGAGGCCAAAAATCGTGTGGA
>CAKVCS010000103.1 GCA_934725785.1 uncultured Bacteroidales bacterium
GTGAAAGGCTGAGAGGTCCCTTGGTTGCATAAAACGTGGCAAACGGCTTTCCCGAATCAAAAAATTACTATCTTTGCACCCGTGACGAGGAGGCGGGTCCGAACTATCCGCCGACTGATTAAGTCTACTGGCCCCGTAGTTCAATGGATAGAATGTCAGATTCCGGTTCTGCTGATTGGAGTTCGAGTCTCCACGGGGTCACTTTCTCATAGTGTTGATGATGCTAACCTCAAGGCCGCAGGCTGTTGTGGTTAGCGTCTTTTTTGTTATAGGCCTGACGCTGCCAGTGCTTACTCACCCCTCAAGATTTGGCTTGGGGCCATATTCTTGCGCAAATGGGGGCGGACTCCGGCACCGCGTCGAGCCCTTGACTTTTCTCTTGACATGGCAAAGGAATACAAATTCAGAGACATTGAGTCCCGCTGGCAGAAGTCGTGGGCCGAGAATGGGACTTACAAGGTTGACATCGACCTTGACAAGCCGAAGTACTACGTGCTCGACATGTTCCCTTACCCGTCTGGCGCAGGCCTGCACGTGGGGCATCCACTTGGCTACATCGCGTCCGACATTTACGCGCGCTTCAAGCGACTCAATGGGTTCAACGTGTTGCACCCCATGGGCTATGACGCCTATGGTCTCCCTGCCGAGCAGTATGCCATTCAGACGGGGCAGCACCCTGCCGTCACCACGGAAAACAACATCAAGCGATATCGCGAGCAGCTTGACAAGATCGGATTCAGTTTCGATTGGAGCCGCGAGGTGCGCACCTGTTCGCCCGAGTACTACAAGTGGACGCAATGGGCGTTCGAGAAGATGTTCGGGTCGTTTTACGACACTAAGCTCAATAAGGCGAGGCCAATAGAGGTCCTCTCGCAGCACTTCGCCAAGTTCGGCTCTGCCGACATCAATGCGGCGCAGACCGAGGAGCTCTCCTTCACTGCCGATGAGTGGAACGCCAAGAGCAAGAACGAGCAGCTCGACGTCCTCATGAATTACCGGATAGCCTACCTCGGGAACATGATGGTGAACTGGTGCCCGAAGCTCGGCACTGTCCTTGCTAACGACGAGGTCGTCGAGGGTGTTTCTATCCGCGGCGGATACCCGGTGGTCCAGAAGGTCATGAAGCAGTGGTGCCTGCGCGTATCAGCCTACTCGCAGAGACTTCTTGACGGATTGGAGACGGTCGACTGGTCCGACTCCATCAAGGAGACGCAGCGCAACTGGATTGGCCGCTCCGAGGGCGCCGAGATGAAGTTCCGGGTCAAGGGGAGCGACGAGTGCCTCACCATTTTCACCACCCGCGCGGACACCGTTTTCGGTGTCACGTTCATGGTGCTCGCCCCCGAGAGCGAATACACGGCAAAACTTACCACACCGGAGCAGAGCGCCGCGGTCAAGGCCTATGTCGACCAGACGAGCAAGCGCACGGAGAGGGAGCGCATTGCCGACCGCAAGGTGACCGGAGTCTTCACCGGCTCTTACGCCATCAATCCGCTTACGCTCGAGGAAATTCCGATATGGGTCTCGGATTATGTGCTGGCAGGCTATGGCACGGGCGCTATAATGGCCGTCCCGGCCCACGACTCGCGAGACTACGCTTTCGCCAAGGCTTTCAACCTTGAGATTCGCACTGTTGTCGAGGGGGCCGACGTCTCCGAGCAGAGCTTCGACGCCAAGGAGGGCATAGTCTGCAATTCTCCCATGCCCGGCCGCGAGGCCGTCGGGGGGCTCAACCTCAACGGGCTCACCATCAAGCAGTCCATCGCCACCACCAAGAAGTTCATCGCCGAGCGCGGCATTGGCCGAGTAAAGGTCAACTACCGCCTCCGCGACGCCATTTTCTCGCGCCAGCGCTATTGGGGCGAGCCTTTCCCCGTCTATTACAAGGATGGCCAGCCGCAAATGCTCCCGGTCGAGAAGCTGCCCCTCCTTTTGCCCGAGGTCGACAAGTACTTGCCCACCGAGACCGGCGAGCCTCCCCTTGGCAGGGCAAAGGACTGGTGCACCCCCGAAGGGTATCCCTACGAGCTGTGCACCATGCCTGGTTTCGCAGGCTCCAGCGCGTACTACCTGCGCTATATGGATCCGCACAACAACGATGCGCTCGTCTCTCCCGAGGCAAACCACTATTGGCAGAATGTTGATCTGTATGTCGGCGGAGCCGAGCACGCCACGGGCCACCTCATCTACTCCCGGTTCTGGAACAAGTTCCTGTTCGACATAGGCATATCCTCAACCGAGGAGCCGTTCAAGAAACTGGTCAACCAGGGCATGATACAGGGCCGTTCTAATTTTGTGTATCGAATTAAGGACACCAACACCTTCGTCTCGCTTGGCCTTAAGGATCAATATGATGTCACCCCGATCCATGTGGATGTGAACATCGTCAGCGGCGACGTCCTCGACGTTGAGGCGTTCAAGGCATGGCGACCCGAGTACAATACCGCCGAGTTCATCCTCGAGGATGGCAAGTATGTGTGCGGATGGGCCGTCGAGAAGATGTCCAAGTCCATGTTCAACGTGGTCAACCCCGACATGGTTGTCGAGCGGTTCGGCGCCGACACTCTGCGAATGTACGAGATGTTCCTTGGCCCTGTAGAGCTGTCGAAGCCTTGGGACACTAATGGCATCGATGGCGTGTCGCGCTTCCTCAAGAAGCTCTGGAGGCACTATTATGGAGATTCCGAGACTCTCGACCTCCCTGGCGAGAAGCCCTCGGCCGCCGAGTTCAAGGCTCTCCACACGTGCATAAAGAAAGTGACGGAGGCCATTGAGCGCTTCTCGTTCAACACGTGCGTAAGCCAGTTCATGATAACTCTTAGCGAACTGCAAAACCTCAAGTGCCGCAAGAAGGCTGTTCTCGAGCCGCTGATCATTCTCATCGCGCCTTTCGCTCCGCACATTGCCGAGGAGATTTGGCACGATATGGGTCACGATACCACGGTTTGCGACGCAAAATGGCCGGAGCTTGACGAGGCGCACCTTGTTGAGGCTTCTGTCAAATATCCTGTCGCGTTCAACGGCAAGACGCGTTTCACTATCGAGTTCCCCGCGGGGGCGGATCCTAAGGCCATCGAGAACGCTGTTGTGGCCTCAGAGCAGGCCGCCAAGTATATCGATGGCAAACCTGTCAGGAAAGTGATTGTCGTACCTGGCAAGATGATTAACGTGGTGATTTAGCGTCTGGCTCAAAAATCACGGCTTAACCCGCATAAATAACAAAGCCGCGCCCGAGGTTCAACTCGGGTGCGGCTTTTCTATCTCCATTAGAGCAGATGCCTGCCGCGGTTGGTGGCCGGGTTATGTTGTCGATTCTCAGATGCCTGTGGCGCCACTCTCATGGCTTGCCGTCATAATCCTTTCATTGACAGGTTTATCCTGCCGCGGGCATTGTCCACGTCCATCACGCGGACTGTGACGTGCTGGTGGAGGGTCACCACGTCCGAGACGTTCTTTACATACTTGTCAGACAGTTGGCTTATGTGTACGAGACCGTCCGTGTGCACGCCTATGTCTATGAACGCGCCGAACGCCGTTATGTTGGTGACTATGCCAGGCAGCTCCATCCCGGGGCGCAGGTCGTCCATTGTACGCACGCCCTCGTCGAAGTGGAAGTCTTTAAGGGCTTCGCGCGGGTCTCGTCCTGGTTTTTCGAGCTCACCCATTATGTCTTGCAGGGTTGGCAGCCCTACGTCTCCTTTAACGTATTTGCGCAAGTCTACCTTGTCGCGCATCTTTTTATCCTTTATCAGCTCGCCAACAGTGCAGCCTGCGTCCGTCGCCATCTGCTTCACCACGTCGTAGCGCTCTGGATGTACGGCCGAGGCGTCAAGCGGGTTCTTTGCTCCATAAATTCTTAAGAATCCGGCACATTGCTCAAAAGCTTTCGGCCCGAGCCGCGGCACCTTCTTCAGCTCTGCCTTCGACGTGAAGGGCCCATTGGCGGTGCGGTAGTCCACAATGTTCTTGGCGAGTGTGGGTCCGAGTCCGGAGACGTATGTGAGCAGGTGGCGGCTCGCCGTGTTTAGCTCGACGCCCACTTGGTTCACGCAGCTTGTCACGACAGAGTCGAGGCTCTGCTTGAGCCTGGCCTGGTCCACGTCGTGCTGATATTGCCCAACGCCGAGGCTCTTGGGGTCTATCTTGACGAGCTCGGCGAGCGGGTCCATTAGGCGGCGGCCGATGGAGACGGCCCCGCGCACCGTGACGTCCTCGTTGGGGAACTCTTCTCGCGCAGTGGCCGATGCCGAGTATATTGAGGCTCCGTCTTCCGACACCACAAATATGCGTAGCCTCCTGTCTTTGTCGAAATCTCTTACAAAGGCTTCCGTCTCGCGGCTTGCCGTGCCGTTGCCTATGGCTACGGCCTCTATGTCATATGTGTCCACCAGCCTGCGCAGCTCGGCTTGCGCCTCGGCCGTCTTTGAGTGGGGCGGGTGGGGGAATATGACCGAGTGGCATAGCATCTGCCCTTGCTCGTCAAGGCACACCACTTTGCACCCTGTGCGGAAGCCGGGGTCGAGAGCCATTGTCCTGTGCCTGCCGAGAGGGGCCGCCAGCAGCAGCTGCCTCAGGTTTGTCTCGAAGACCTTTATGGCCTCGGTAT
>CAKVCS010000104.1 GCA_934725785.1 uncultured Bacteroidales bacterium
GTCCGACACCGTCGGCGCATACGACATATGGATGCAGGTACGCAACGACAATGACTACGCCTTCTCTAACTTGTGGCTCTTCATTGACGTCATTGCGCCCGATGGAGTATCGCGTAGAGACACGCTCGAGTGCATTCTCGCCCGCCCCGACGGGGAGTGGATTGGCGGTGGGTGGGGGTCGCTCTACAGCGTGAGCTGCCCTTACATGAGGAGTGTCAAGTTCTCGCGCCCCGGCCCGTACACCTTCCGTGTCACGCAAGGCATGAGAGCCGACGACCTTGTCGGCATTCACGACATCGGGCTCGCCATCGAGGCTGCGGCCGACGACTGCAGCCGTTAGTTTATCATATTCCTCTTATCAAATTGGGAAAGAATAAATTACAGAAATTCGCCGATATGGCGGCCTATAGCCACGTCTTCGAGGCCGACTTTGAGTCTCTCCAGGCCGGCGGCTTTGAGCTAAAAGGGCGCTGGGCCGAATGGTTTGGCAATGGCAACCCAATAGTGCTCGAGCTCGGCTGCGGCAGGGGCGAGTATACAGTGGGGCTAGCCCGCCGGTCGCCAGCCGTCAACTATATCGGGGTCGACATAAAGGGTGCGCGCATGCACGCAGGCGCTACAGAGGCCGTGCGCGACGGGCTGAAGAACGTGGCGTTTATCCGGACGCGCATAGAGTTCATCGAGCAGTTCTTCGCTCCGTCCGAAGTCAGCGAGATATGGGTCACATTCCCCGACCCGCAGATGAAGAAGCCACGCAAGAGGCTGGTCGGGACTCTCATGCTCTCGCGCTACCGGGGCTTCCTCAAGCCTGGCGGACTCGTACACCTTAAGACCGACAGCCCATTCCTCTCGGCATACACCGAGGCCATGCTCGCGGCCAACGGCATAACCCCGCAGGCGGCGACAAAAGACCTCTATGCCGACATTGAGGCAGGACGGCTCTCGGACCCGGCGCTCGGAATCCGCACCTACTACGAGCGGAAATGGATCGACGCGGGAATGACAATCAAGTATTTCCGTTTTCAACTTCCTCAAGACTCATCCCTCTCCGAACCCGATGTGGACATTGAGAGGGACAACTACCACAACGTCGGCAGAAACGTAAAGTTCGACAAATAAAGGAAAAGCAGCAAATGTATCCAGCACAGATAATTGCGGCCCTCAAGACCGTCATCCACCCCGAGAAAGGGCAGAACATATATGACCTCGGCATGGTCGAGGACGATATCCGTATCAACGGCAACCGCGTGAGCTTCTCGCTATTATTCGACAGGCCCAACGATCCGCTCGTGGCCTCGCTTAAGCAGAAGGCGGCCGACGCCGTGAGGCGCGAGGTCGGCCCCGATGTCGAAATTGACGGTAACATCTTCGTCAAGATCCGCCAGAGGCCCAAGGCCCCCGAGCAGCCGGTGCTGCCCGGTGTCAAGAATGTCATCGCGGTCGCGTCTGGCAAGGGCGGGGTGGGCAAGTCCACAGTCACGAGCAATCTTGCCATAGCCCTCGCGCAGGCCGGTTACAAGGTCGGCTTGCTCGATGCCGACATATTCGGGCCGTCTGTGCCCATCATGTTCGGAACTGAGGATTCGCGCCCCGTGCTGTCGGAAAAGTCGACCGAGGGGCGCGAGCTCATTGCGCCAATCGAGCGCTATGGAGTCAAGATGCTCAGCATCGGATTCTTTGTCGACCCCGACAAGGCCGTAGTCTGGCGTGGGGCCATGGCGACAAACGCAATCAAGCAGCTTGTCACCGAGGCCGATTGGGGCGAGCTTGACTATCTGCTCATTGACATGCCCCCGGGGACGTCCGATATCCACATATCGCTCGTCGGGCTCGTCAAGCTTACGGGGGCCATTGTCGTCTCCACGCCACAGAAGGTGGCCTTGGCCGACGCTAAGAAGGGCGTCGACATGTTCGTCAATCCTAAGGTGGGGGTCAAGGTCCTTGGCATTGTGGAGAACATGGCGTGGTTTACCCCGGCCGAACTCCCCGAGAACAAGTATTATATCTTCGGCAAAGACGGCGCGCGCGACCTTGCCGCGGAGATCGGGGTGCCGTTGCTCGGCCAAATCCCTATCGTCCAGTCCATCCGCGAATGCGGAGACTCCGGTTCGCCCGCGGCGCTTGACCCTGGCTGCGTGGCGGGTGCGGCTTTCGCCAATCTTGCGGCTGTCGTAGCCGGCCTTACCGCATAAGGGACGATATATCTTAGCCTTCGGTGGCCTCTGCTCCTGCTGTGTGGGCCTAAAGTTCACAATATTTATTATGGTGAAGTCTGTTTGCCTGTTCTCGTTGAGCGTGCTGCTTCTGCTCATGTCGGCTTGCCACGCCGAGTCGGATGTCCTGTCTGTAGAGCCGTACCTGTCCGATGGCGCGGTCCTTCAGCAAAACTCGTCACTCAAGGTTGTTGGCACTGCCTCGCCAGGCAGTCTCGTCACTGTCTCTTCCGACTGGGATTTCTCCATGTCCACCACGGCCGGCATGGACAGCACCTGGTCTGTTTGGGTGACAACGCCGGGTGCCGACTTGGAGCGCCACCGCATCGTGGTGCATACCTCCAGCTCCTCAGTCTCTTTCTCCGATATATTGATCGGCGAGGTCTGGCTTGCCATTGGTCAGGCTCCCGAGCCTGATGCCGATGCGTTCGACTATTCCGATATTGATGTCGGCTCGGACAGCCTCGCGCGCTTCTTCGAGATTGAGAAGGGGACCAGCGCGCAGCCTCAGCGCAGCTTCAATGGCAGGTGGAAACTACTCTCCCCCGCCAATTTTAACGGCGTGGGGCGCATTTCGCTCTCTTTCATAGAGCAGTTGCGGGACAGCCTCGGAATCCCTGTAGGCGTGCTTATTGCCGCTTACCCCGACGCGCCGGGAAAGTCGTGGGTGGGTGTCGACGATATTGACGATGAGAACCTTCGCAATGAGGCGGAGGAAAAAATCAGCCAATACGAACAGTCACATGCAGAGTGCGCCCAGTGGCTCAAGGGCCTCAACACCCTGCCTCTCAGCCAAGCCGCCGGAGTGTATGACGAGTATGTATGTGTGTCGCATTTCGATTCCGACGTATGGCCCGAGATGCAGACCCCGGGCCTTTGGGGATGGCATGAGCTGCCGGGTTTCAACGGCGTCGTCTGGTTTTTCAGGGATGTTGACTTGCCACGCTCTTGGGCCGGACGCAGGCTCGCGCTTTTCCCGGGTCGCCTCGGTGGCTCCGGAATGGTATATGTCAATCAGACACCGGTCGGGGAGTTCAATGCGGACAACCTGAATATGCGCGGATGCATGTTTGAAATCCCCGCGAGCGTCACCCGCTCACGTCCAGAACGCATGTCTTTGGCCGTCAGGATGCTCGGCACCGAGTGGCGAGGCGGGTTTTATGGTAATGCCGACGGCTCGCCCATGCGTATTGACGTTCTCCCGGAAGAGTCTGGCGTGTCGGCTGCTGAGGGCGACACGTCCGTCCGAATCGACGGCAAGTGGCACTATTATGCTGCCGCTCTGCGCGATGGGGACAGTCTGCGCCTGCTTGGCATGCCCGATAGCAAGTTTATGGGGTCTTTCCGCCAAAGCCTTGCCGTTCCTTACGATATGTGTGGCGCTGTGGCAAACAAGATGGTTGCGCCTTTGGCTGGCAAGTCTGTCGCCGGCGTTTTGTGCAATGTTGGCGAGAGGGAGGACGACCCCGAGTCCGTTTCCCGCAATATGCCATTAATTGTCAAATCTGTGCGCCATATGCTCGAAAACCCCGACCTGCCGTTCCTCATTCCGCAGAGCGGAAGGGTGATGCGCGATGACGCGGGTTCTGACGGAATATTTGGCAATGGGGTGCGTGAGGCTCAGATGTCTGCGGCTCTGAACATTCCCAACGTGCATATTGTCTCCACCCTCGACCTTGAGAAACGCGAGTGGCGTGTGGTCGACTATGCCCGCCAGCGCGAAGTAGGCAAGCGTCTGGCCCGTCTGGCCCTCTCGTCCGTCTATGGCCGAGACTTCGAGTGTTTCCCTACGCCGCTTGACGCCGTGGCGCGTCGCCAGGTCATAAATGTCCGTTTCGCGTGTGCCGACGGGCTGCGGGTCGATTTGGATTTGCCTACGGCCTTCGAGGTGGCGGGGGCCGACTCTGTCTTCTACCCGGCCCGCGCCTTGGCTGGCGAGAGTTCGCTTACGGTGTTCAGCCATATGGTCCCGGCCCCGCGCTTTGTACGGTACGTGCATCACGACTCCATGCAGCCAACCCTGTGGAACGTAGGCGGGATGCCCGCGCCATCTTTCTTTTTCCGAGCAAGCCCTGAGGATTGACTTGCCGCCTGGCTTCCTTTTTAACCCATCATAGTTTAGAATGTTCTGGTTTGTCCTGGCCCTCATCTCGGCTTTCTGCCTGGGCTTTTATGACGTATTGCGAAAATACTCGCTCAAGAGCAATGCAGTGTTGCCCGTGCTGCTCGTCAGCACGCTCACCTCTTCTGTCATCCTGCTGCCGCTCTGCGTCGCCTCTCGTCTCGGCGGCGTCTCGCCCGATTGCTGGGCCTACATACCGCCCATTACGCTCCATCAGCATCTACTTCTTGTGGCCAAGGCTGCCATAGTC
>CAKVCS010000105.1 GCA_934725785.1 uncultured Bacteroidales bacterium
TCCGTCAGCCGTGTCCTTGTATATGAGGGAATCTTGTTCGCTTCCATATCTATGGGAGGGGACTCTCAGGCGGGATTGTCTTTCGCTGCCCTTTCCGGGTGTGCTGAGCGTCTTGATAAGTTTTGGTTGCAGCTCGCGTTCATCTTTATTTTCGTAGGCTACACGGCCAAGATGGGGCTCGTCCCAATGTTCACGGCCGGAATAGACGCTAAGGACGCCGCTCCAGCTCCTGCCGCCGCTGTCTTGTCAAGTGTCGTGATGAATGCGGGCTTTGTCGGTTTCTACCGTTTCTACGCCGTCGTCGCCCACACCGAGGCTTTCGTGTGGGCGCGGATGGTTATACTTGTGACCGGGGTCATCTCTGTTTTTGTCGCGGCTGTCTATCTTGTCAAGGTTCACAATGTTAAGCGTCTTTTCGCTTATTCGAGTGTCGAGCATATTGGGGTAGTCGCCATAGGCGTGGCTTGCGGTGGGGTGGGGGGCTATGCCGCCATTCTCCATTTGGTTCTCCATTCTTTCGCCAAGTCTGCCGTCATGATGCACGTTGGCAACCTGTTCCGCGTTTTTGGAACCAAGCAGATGACGAACATGGGTCGCTATATTAACAAGTCGCATTCTGGCGCTGCAGTACTCATCATTGGTCTCCTATGCGTCACCGCCATGCCGCCGTCTGGGCTTTTTATCTCAGAGCTGATGATTTTCAAGGCTTTGGTGGCCGCCAACATGTGGGCGGTCCTGGCCTTGGTGGCCGTATTGCTGTGCGCCATAGTGTGGGCAATGAGCCGCGACACGCTTTCCATACTGTTCCTGCCCGCCGAGGAGCCGCTCCTTGTTAAGGAGCCTACGCAAGGTTTCCCTGTGGTCGAAAAGGCATGGCAGTTTATCCTGTTGGGGCTCTCCATCTGGTGGGGGCTGTGGACGCCCGATTTCATTTCGGGTCTCATATCGGGCGCGGCGTCAATTTAGTATTTTCGTGCGGCTCTGCCATGACAGACCTTAGCCAGTGGCAAGAGGGTGTCAAGTTAAATGCATTGCCACATTTTGTTCATAATCCTCAAAAGGATAACTTTGCATAGCTAAAAATTCTTTTTGAATGAAGTTACTTGAAGGAAAGACCGCGCTTATCACTGGTGCGGCACGAGGCATCGGCAAGGCCCTTGCCATACGTTTCGCGCAGGAGGGGGCCAATATCGCTTTCACAGATCTCGAGATTAACGACGCTGCGAAAGAGACCGAGAGTGAGATTGCCGCGCTCGGTGTCAAGGTGAAAGGATATGCGTCCAATGCCGCCAATTTCGAGCAGACTCACGAGGTCGTCGCGCAAATTGTAAATGATTTCGGCTCTATAGACGTCCTTGTCAACAACGCAGGCATAACAAAAGACGGACTCATGCTCAAGATGACCGAGGCGCAGTGGGATGCCGTTCTCACCGTAAACCTCAAGTCCGCGTTCAACTTCATACATGCGGTGACTCCCGTCATGAGCAAGCAGCGCAAGGGCAGTATCATCAACATGAGCTCGGTGGTCGGTGTCCACGGCAACGCTGGGCAGTGCAACTACTCTGCCTCCAAGGCTGGCATGATTGGCCTCGCCAAGTCCATTGCGCAAGAGATGGGCAAGCGCGGCATCAGGGCAAATGCGATAGCACCCGGCTTCATCATCACCGCCATGACGGATCAGCTTTCCGACGATGTCAAGAAGGCTTGGTGCGACAAGATACCTCTCCATCGCGGCGGCACGCCCGAGGACATCTCTGACGTCGCGCTCTTCCTCGCTTCCGACCTCTCCTCCTATGTCACCGGCCAGGTCATACAGGTCGATGGCGGTATGAACATGTAGGAAACTGCCACGGAGGCATAATAAGACCCATAATACGGGCGAGGTGATCCTCGCCCGTATTTCGTATTACCACACTCCTGTCCGTTTGTGCATGTTTAACCTCTTTTCACCGTTACGAGCTGCTTTATGGCCTACCTTTGCATGAGGCAATACTTGTCGCATCGAATACCTCTCTTAAAACAGATGAACAGGCTTATCACACTAACTTTTTTGCTGTTGATTGTCCTTGGCGGGTGTTCCCCCCATAAGAAGCGGATACATCTTATCGGGGATTCAACCATGGCCGACTACGAGGAGAATGTCACGCAGGCCAGAGGCTGGGGAGAGATGTTCCGCCTGTTTGTACCCGAGGACGTGGTCGTGCTAGACCACGCGAAGCCTGGGCGAAGTTCGCGAAGCTTTTACGATGAGGGGCGGTGGGAGACGGTTAAGTCCCAGATAGCCGAAGGCGACATTGTGCTGATCCAGTTCGCCCACAACGATGAAAAAGAGCAAGGTAAGGATGGCGCCGACGGCCGTGGCACCGCCCCTTGGTCAACTTACCGCTGCTATCTTAAAAAATATATAAATGAGACGAGAAGCCTTGGCGGAATCCCGATTCTCGTCCAGCCCATAGTCAGGCGTTATTTTGAAGGGAATAGCCTCACAGCCCGCGGCTGTCATAACATAGGCTGCCCCTCCGACTCGACCCTCGATTACACGGCTGCCATGAGGTGTGTGGGAGTCGAGACCGAGACCCCGGTAATCGATTTGACGGCGAAGAGCCGCCAGATAGTCGAAGCTTACGGGCCGCTGGAGTCAAAGAAACAGTTGTACGTGCAGGCCGACAACACGCACACGTCTATGAAAGGGGCGGCGCTGTTCGCCCTCGCGGTGGCTGAGATTCTTGACACGATGGATGTTTGGAAGGCGGGCAGCGTCAGGCATCCTCAAATTGTAACAAACCCGTCCTCGTTCAATTTTGGCGAAGTCTTCATTGGCGACACCGTGTGGCAGACGTTCGATGTCATCGACTTTAACGGAGTGTCCACCGTTACGCCCAAATTCTTGTCCCATAGGGATATAGTAACCATTGTGGCTCCTGACGGCGTAAAGCTGTCCGGTAGCCTCGAGTCGCCACTCGTTGACTCATTGAGTGTTTACACCAACTCCGGTACCAACGTCATCGTCCACTACTCGCCGAGGGTGGGCCTCCGCGAGGTGATGAAGCTTAGGGTATACACCCCGTCGGCCTCCACCAGCATCCCCATCAAGGCTCAAGGGCGCATGCTCAGCAGGTCTGAGGAACTCTCATGGCGATGGCCCGATGTTCAGAAGCCCGATGACGGCAGCGTCCTCTCCGCCAAGCTCACGGCTCTCAAGGGTCTGACCCTTTCCGACGGCCGTTTCGTAACCGAGGATGGCCATTGGCCAGCTGAAATTGACGAGAATGGCGACCGCTACGTGCAGTTCAGCCTAACGGCCGGAGGCAGAACTATCAAGATTAGCAATGTCGCCTTAAGTGTCAGTGCCAATTTCTCTTACCGACTGTCGTGCGCTTATGGCAAAGATTTCTATTACAGCCGTGTCATAGGAGAGAGGCCTCATGCCGCAGAAGAAGTGGAAGGCTCAGACACTTACCACGCGTCCATTCTTCTCCGGCCGGCCCAGACGCTGCTAGTCCGCCTTTACCCGTGGTCAAATGTAATGTCCGATACCGCGAAACTCTCGTTGGCCAACGTGCGCATACAGGGAAGTGTCGTGGAGTAGGGGCGCGCGGCTTAGACCACCCGGTTTGTCTTTTTCTCCTCCATTCTGTATATTCGCGTAGGGCGGATGCGCTTCGTCTGCGCCGCGAGCCTGACAAAAGAGAGAGCATATGCAGAATACGCACTATAAATACGACCCGGAGACGCTTAGCTACAAGGAGATTAAGCGAGGACTGAAGTACTATGCCAAAAGGGCGGTCTTCCACCTTACCTTCGGCCTCGTGGTCTCTATCGGACTTTTCTTCCTGTACACATACATATTCGACAGCCCCAAGGAGAAAAAGCTAAAGCGAGAGCAGCACGAGCTCCTCGCCCAGTATGAGCAGATGAGCCGTAGACTCGACCAAATAGAGGAGGTTCTCGAGGACATCCACTCAAGAGACGAGAATATATACCGGGTAATCTACGAGGCCGACTCGATACCCGTATCGGTGCGTAAAGCGGGCTTCGGAGGCATCAACAGGTATAAGGAGATGGAGAATATGGCCAACTCCGACATCATCATCGCCACCGCGAAAAGACTTGACGTCGTGTCGAGGCAACTTTACGTGCAAAGCAAGTCGTTCGACGAGATAATAGACCTCGTAAAGTCCAATAATGAGATGCTGCGATGCATCCCCGCCATAATGCCCATCAACAACAAAGACCTCACGCGCACCGCGTCGGGGTGGGGGTGGAGGGTGCACCCGGTCTACAAGATTAAGAAATTCCACGAGGGGATGGACTTCTCCGCACCCGTAGGGACCGAAATATACGCCACGGGCGACGGCGTAGTCGCAAGTGTCGAGACAAGCTACAGCGGGTACGGAAAGCACGTGAAGATTGATCACGGCTTCGGCTATATGACCATCTACGGGCATATGAGCCGCTTCAACGTAAGGCCGGGGCAGCGGGTTAAGCGAGGAGACGTCATCGGCTACGTCGGCAGCACGGGCATTAGCAC
>CAKVCS010000106.1 GCA_934725785.1 uncultured Bacteroidales bacterium
GCACCACGTGGGGCAACGTAGGCAAAGACGCGAGCGAGTTCCTCGTGTCGAAAGACGACGACAGCTGGAACTTCTGGTATCCCGGCGTCTCGGGCTGCTACTTCACCGAGGTTAACGTCAGCGACGGCGCAGACCCCAAGCAATGGAGCGCCACGCTGATTCCCGGCCTCACGATCAGTGGCGACGTGGAGGGCGAGATGACATTCGTCCGCAACGAGTGCCGCTGGATGTGCGTGGTGACAACAACCGCCGCGAACCAGACGTTCACCATATCGGGCACCGCAAAAAAATATGACAAAGACAGCCGCACTGACGACGACGCGGCCGCCGACACGCCAGTTACATTCGGCGCGGAGGGCGCGGAGGGCGGCCTCGCATTCAATGGAGGAGACGCGTTCACAATAGAGAAGGCCGGCACATACACCGTCAGCCTGATGCTCTCCGACTACACTAACCTGAGGTACGAGATAAAAGAGGGCGAAGAGGAGGTTGACGACCCGGAACCCAACCAGCTCTACATACTTGGCCTCAACGACGAATGGAACTTCAACCACAAGCTTGTCAAGACCGATGAGGTCAACATGGTCTACACAGGCACATTCGGGTCCGAGTCATGCCCTTGGGGCTACTATTTCGCACTCAACGAGGGCGACTTCGAGAACGTCTACGGCGGACGCGAGAGCGGAATCCTCGTTGCAGGTAGTAGCGACAACATCCCATTGAGCGAAACGGGAGTCTTCACTTGGAACGTCAGCTGGGCCACGAAGACATTCACAAGGGAGACCGTGGAGACCATGTCATACGCCGGACTGAACGATGACTGGAGCCTCACGGAGATGACGCAGGACACGGAACACCCGGCCAGGTATTACGCCACGGTGGAGATAAAAAATGAGTCACAGTGGGGCGGCAAGATAATACTGAACAACAATTGGGATACGTTCGTCGGCGGAACTGACGGCACTATAGAGTATGGGAAGAGCTTCGCGCAGCCCCTCGAAAACGGCACGTACGTCATGACGTTCGACTTCGCCAAAGGCACATACTCGTTCCAGACCAAGACAGACGCATACCCCGAGGCCCTATACGTGATAGGCTTAGACGGCGACTTCGGCAACGATAGCTGGGTTACGCTGACATCCACAGCGGATGGCATATACAGCGGCTCAATAACAATAACGAAGGACGACCAGGAGAAGTTCAAGGTCTACGAAGACAAGGAATACGGGACGCAGGTTGGCCCCATAGACACAGATGGGAACATATCCACGGGTAGCAATGTGTGGGAGTTCTGGGTCAGCACGCCAAGCTCCGGGACATACAACCTGACCATAAACCTTGCAAACAACACGTGGTCGATATCAAAGGCCGAATAAGCAAACACAGCCCGACAGAAAACGAGACAACCCGCGCTTGGCGCAGACGCGGCGGACGGCGCCCCACGGCGCCGGGTGCGGGTCTCGGGGCGAAACAGACAAAATGATGAGAACAAGAGACATAGTGACAGCCACCGCGCTGACCCTGTCGGCACTCGCCATGCCGGCATGCGACGACGACAACGACGGGTGGCGCGAGATAACCAACGGGAACACCTACAAGTTCAACGACGGCAAGAGTGAAGGCTTCGCCAAAGGCGCCGACGTGTCATGGCTGACCGAGATGGAAGACAACGGCATGAAGTTCTACGCCGCCGACGGCGCAGAAACCGAATGCATGGCCCTGCTGAAAAGCAAGGGTGTGGAAGCCATCCGCCTGCGCGTCTGGGTCGACCCCAAAGGCGGATATTGCGACAAAGCCGACTTGATAGAGAAGGCCGTGCGCGCAAGCCAGCTCGGACTGGACGTGATGGTCGACTTCCATTACTCCGACTCATGGGCGGACCCGTCCAACCAAGCGAAGCCCGCCGCATGGAGCGGCTACACATTTGACGAGCTGCGGAAAGCCGTGGCTGACCACACGACGGACATCTTGACAAGCCTGAAGAACGTCGGCGTGACACCCGTGTGGGCACAGATAGGCAACGAGGTGGGCGACGGCATGCTGTGGCCGGACGGCAAGGCGAGCCTGAACGCGACAAACTTCGCAAAGCTCGTGAGCGCAGGTGTCGAGGCTGCAAAAGCCGCATGCCCGGACATAAAGACCATAGTCCACGTGCAGAACGGTTGGAACTTCAGCACCTCGGAGTGGATAACGGACATCCTGAAAAATGGCGGCGTGGAGTATGACATCTTTGGCGTATCGCTCTACCCGAGCCTGGCCATTGAGGAGATAACGACCGAGACAATAACCGCGACCGACGCTGTCAAGATGACCATCAGCAACTTGGAGACGCTCGCCAAGAGGTTCGACAAGGAGATGATGATATGCGAGTTCGGCTACTCCGTCTCCGACCCCGACATGGCATACGAGTGCCTCAGCATGATTGTGGAGCATGGCAAAAAGAGCAACACGATATCGGGTGTGTTCTACTGGGAGCCGGAATGCTACGACTGGAACGGATATGACAAAGGAGCCTTCGGAGAAGACCACAAGCCGCTGCACACGCTTGACGCCTTCTCGCTCTAAGGCGTAAGGCGCAAAATGGAAGACCCGCTCCCCCCGCATGGCTCGCCGCCTTGCGGGGGGAGCTTCGTTGAAAAACAAAACATCGGCGGCCATACTTGCGTAGCAGTGGGAGGGCTGATGGCGCAAAGAAAGCATCCGCCCAATGCGAGACAGAGGTGGCGGCGCGCCTGCCACGCGGCAAAAGACACAGAAAGCCGCACAGACAACAAACGGCACAGACACTAAAGAGACATGAAAAAAACGCGCACCCAAGAAGTGATAGAGAGAGCCAGGCACTTCGTCGAAACCGACCTGTGGGCTTTGGACCTTAGCAAGGCGAACAGACTGACAAGGGCGGGCTACGGGCTGCTGCGCATCGTGGTGATGACTGTCAGAGAGTTCCTCGAGCAGAAGGCCAGCATACGCGCCTCGGCTCTGACTTATTACACATTGCTGTCCATTGTCCCCGTCATAGCCCTCGCATTCGCGATAGCCAAGGGATTCGGGCTGGAGAACCTGCTGACGGACTACGTGCGCGGGAGCCTCAACAACGCCGAGGTGGCGGACTATCTCATAAACTTCTCGGGCAGCGCTCTCGCCAACGCCAAGGGCGGCGTCATAGCCGGCGTCGGCGCGGCCATGCTCATATACTCAGTCTTTAAGCTGCTGGACAACATAGAGGCGGCATTCAACACCATGTGGTGCGTACAGCGGTCGCGCGGCATATTCCGCAAAGTGGCGGACTACCTGTGCATAATGCTCTTCACGCCAATTATGCTGCTTACGGCGTCGAGCGCCACGCTGCTGGTGAAGTCGTCCATACAAAGCGCGCTCACAGGCGGACTGTCGCCACTTCAAGACATCCTGCTCAGCATAATACCTTACGTCGTCCTGTGGGTCGCATTCACACTGCTATACCTCGTGATGCCCAACACGAAGGTCAAAGTGGTGCCGGCGCTGGTAGCCGGCATCGTGACCGGCACGGCATTCCAAGTGGTGCAATGGGTATACATAACATTCCAGATCGGCGTGAACAGCGCGGGCGCTGTATACGGCAGCTTCGCATTCCTGCCTCTGCTTTTGGCTTGGCTGCAAATTACGTGGACCATTGTGCTGGCGGGCTGCAAGATAGCCTTCTCCATCCAGAACGTGACGGACTACAGCCTTGAGCACGGGGTGACAGAAATAAGCCGCGCCGCCGAGCGCAAACTCGCGACAATCGTAATGCACAGGTTGCTAAAGGCTTTCAAAGCCGGCTTGCGCCCGACAGGCCTCGACATAGCCAACGAGATGGGAATCCCGAAACCATTATTCTTCAACATTGCTGAACAACTGAAAAGGACAGGCCTGATAGCAGAGCTGGAGTGCGAGGACGACAAGATTGACGAGCGCACATTCATCCCCGCTGTCGACATAAATGAGATAACGGCGGCAAGGGTGTGCGAGGCAATGGACAAGCTTGGCAACGATGACGCCGTGAAGATGATAAACGGCGAGAAATACGCAAAGGTAGCGTCCGCCGCGAGCGTCGCGTACAATGGTGACGGCGCATCTGAGGTGCCACTCGCCGGCCTGTAGGGCATACGAGAATCAGCAAGACGCGCCGCGGCATTTACTTACCTCGAAAAGGCCGCACTGACTGTCGGCTACACCAAGGATTATTGCGAAATGAGAGTTTTTTGAATAAAAAGATGCGCATTTTGTTGCAAGGTAAAAAAGAAGAGCTAACTTTGCACCCGCAAACAAGAAGCAAACGCTTTCAATAGCAAGAAATGTCTGACAAAACGGACAATTAGGGATTGAACTTTTTGCTCTTGATTTGTCGCTCTCTAACATATTGGAAAATACTCGAGGCTGATTTTGGGTGGCCAAGAGATGAGGGCATATAAAATGCGCAGGTGGTGAAATTGGTATACACGCTACTTTGAGGGGGTAGTGGTCGCAAGATCGTGTGAGTTCGAGTCTC
>CAKVCS010000107.1 GCA_934725785.1 uncultured Bacteroidales bacterium
CGCCAGTCTGAGTCAAGGCCGCCCGTTTTGCCGGAATATGACGACGTCCGCCACATGATCCCCGGCAGCGTGGTCGTAAGGCGTGTCCACACGGCGCCGTTGGACTTGCTGACCTGCCAAGTGGAGGAGTGGGCTGGGACCGACTGTCTCGTAGCCGTTGAGTTCCGCCCTCTTTTTGCGGAGATGGATGGCGTGGCGTTCTCCGCGGCCTGCAAGGCCAAACAGATCGCGTTTTGGGAGTCCCACAGCCGCTTCTGCCCCTCTTGTGGCAGCGCCACCGTCCTCCTCTCGGATATCGCCAAGAAATGCCCGTCTTGCGGATATGAGATTTATCCACCCATATCCCCGGCCATCATCGTGCGCATTGAGCGCGGCCAGGACGAGATACTCCTCGTCAGGGCCAAGAATTTCCGAGGCAGCCACTACGGCCTTGTGGCGGGTTTCGTCGAGGCTGGCGAGACGCTTGAGGAGTGCGTGCGCCGCGAGGTCAAAGAGGAGACGGCCATCGATATTACGGACTTGCGCTATTTTGGCAGCCAGTCGTGGCCATTCCCGTCGGGCCTAATGCTCGGTTTCACCGCAAAGTATAAGAGCGGCGATATAATTATCCAGAAGGAGGAGCTGCTCGACGCGAGGTTCTTCCGCCGAGGCTCACTGCCCGCCGTGCCCGACAAGATGAGCATAGCCCGAATGCTCATTGATGACTGGGTCGGTAACGCGTAGCGCCCGCAGTGTCTGCAAAATGCGTAGCCCGCCGGCTCGGTTTGCCTATAAATTCCATCCGTTCAATTTTCGCAATGAGAGCAAATAAATTAACTTTGCGATTTGTATGGAATATTAGGAGTTTGGCCCCGCTCCTCTGTCGCTCTGTGCCGATTTAGGTGGGGACATTTTTATACACAAAGACATTAAATGGATCAGTTTAATCTCAGAGGGTCTATCGCGGCTCTCGTAACCCCGTTTAAGAAAGACGGATCAATAGACTACGAGGCCTACGACCGTCTTCTTGATATGCATATAGCGGCAGGTACGCAAGGTGTTGTCGTGTGCGGCACGTCGGGCGAGACCCCGACTCTGTCGGAGGAGGAGGATGCGGAGATGTTCCGCCACTCGGTGGAGTATATCGGACATCGTATGGTCGTCATCGGTGGCACAGGCTCAAACTCAACCGAAAGCTGCATCAAATACACGCGCAATGCCGCCGAGGCGGGGGTCGATGCTGTCCTCACCGTCGGGCCATATTACAACAAGCCGACTTCGGCGGGCATGTATCTCCACTTCTCGAGCGTGGCAAAGGCGGTGGACATACCCATCATCCTCTACAACGTCCCCGGACGAACCGGCTCTGCCATCAAGCCCGACGTTGCGTTGCGCCTCGCGCGCGATTTCAAGAACATTGTCGGCATAAAGGAGGCCACCGGCAACCTTATGAATGTGGCTGCGCTCATAGACGGGCGCCCTGACGGCTTCAAGGTCTACAGTGGCGATGATAATATCTCGATGCTCTCAAACCTGCTTGGCGGTGACGGTTGCATATCCGTCCTCGCGAATGTCGTCCCTGCCGATTTCGTTGAGCTTATGCGTCTGTCGCTCAATGGCGACGCCATCGGGGCCCGCAAGCTCTTCTATCGTTACCGCAACTTGATGGATCTGCTCTTCATCGAGAGCAACCCTATTCCTGTAAAAGCTGCGCTTGCCGAGATGGGCATCGTCGAGGAGGTCTACAGGTCACCGCTTTGCCCGATGGAGAAGCAAAACAGGGAGAGGCTTGTCGCCGAGCTCCGCAGTCTTGGCATCGTCAAGTAGAGTCTGGCGATACAGAAATAAAAAAGGACACCCGCCCCGCATTTCAGTTGCGAGGCGGGTGTCCGCGTTTTGACCTGTCAAACCTGTCGTGGCAAGCCAGCCGACCGCGGGGCCTATGCCGGATTAATTGATCATCTGCTTAATCCTCTGCAAAAAGGATGCCTTATCCTGCGTCGACGGGCGAAACGAGCTGCCCTCCGCCAGCTTTTCGACAAGCTTCTTCTCCTCCGCGGTCACCTTCTTTGGTATATATACGTCGACGCGAATGAGCAAGTCTCCGCATACCGAGCTGTTGACCTCTGGCAGGCCCTTGCCTTTCAGCCTCAACACCTTGCCTGGCTGAGTGCCTGGCTCTATTTTTATCTTGACCTTGCCGTCTGCAGTCGGAACCTCTACGTCCGTGCCGAGAATAGCTTCCGGCACAGTCAGATACAGGTGGTGGATAAGGTTCGTCTCATCGCGCTGCAACTGCTCGTCCTCCTCTACCTGTATTACCACTATGAGGTCTCCGTTCACGCCACCATTCTGTGCGGCGTTGCCAGCTCCGGGGACTTTCACCTGCATGCCGTTGTCGACGCCCGCCGGTATCTTCACCGAGACGACCTTTTCCGCATACGTCACGCCGGTGCCTCCGCAAACGGTGCATTTGTCCGTTATCGTCTTGCCTTTGCCTCCGCACGTTGGGCAAGGGCTCTGCTGCTGCATCCTGCCGAAGAATGACTGCACGACGCTTACGACGTAGCCCGTGCCGTTGCATTGGGAGCAAGTCTTCACGCTGCCGCTGTCTTTGGCACCCGTGCCGCTGCACTTCTCGCAAGGCACTGCTGCGCGGACTTTGAGCATTTTCTCCACGCCTTTGGCGACCTCGCTGAGAGTGAGCTTCACGCGGACTCGCAAGTCCGAGCCTTTGCTCACCCTGCTGCCGCCTGACCGGCGCGACGAGCCGCCCATGCCCCCGAAGTTGAAGCCCATACCCCCGAATATGTCGCCAAACTGGCTGAATATGTCCTCCATATTCATCCCGCCGCCGTAGAATCCGCCACCGCCTGCGCCGCTGCCGTCGAATGCGGCTTGGCCGTATTGGTCATATTTGGCGCGCTTGTCGGGATTGCTCAAGACGTCGTAGGCCTCGGCCGCCTCCTTGAATTTCTCTTCGGCCTCCTTGTCGCCCGGGTTCTTGTCCGGGTGGTATTTGATAGCAAGTTTTCTGTATGCGCTTTTCAGCTCGGCGGGCGTGGCGGTCTTGCTTACGCCCAGAACCTCATAATAATCTCTCTTTGCCATAATTCCTCCTCTTTAATCGCGCCCCCCGCGGCCGCTCGGCCTGCTCTTCACCCCCGGCGGGATGTCCTTTGGAGCAGACCATTGGCGCGCGCAAGGCGCAATTGGCGTACATCCTCCGCCTTACTGACAGACAACGACTTTTGCGAAGCGCAAAACCCTGTCGCCGAGTTTGTACCCCTTCTCGGTGCAATCCAATATCTTGCCCTTCATGTCCGGGGTGGGGGCGGGGATCATTGTTATGGCCTCGTGGACGTTTGTGTCCAGGGGTAGCCCCTTAGTCTCTATCTCTGTGACTCCGCGCTTTGCCAGGTAGTCGCTGAACTTCTTGTATATGAGGTTCACGCCCTCTTTGAGGGCGTTGACGTCGGCCGCCTCGTTCATGTGGCCGAGAGCACGCTCCATGTCGTCAACCACTGGGAGCAGGCCGAGAATGATGTCGGAGCCCGCGCTCTTTATCAGGTCGGCTTTTTCCCTGACCGTACGCTTGCGGTAGTTGTCATACTCGGCGCATGTGCGAAGGTACTTGTCGTTAAGTTCAGAAAGCTGCTTTCTGAGCTGCTCGGCCTCAGAAGGCTGCTGATCCTGTGCGTCGGCTGCGTCTTCTGCTTTGGCCGTGTCGGCGGCATTAGCCTCCGCTTCCGTCTGCTGCTGGGCCTCTGCTTCCGTCTGCTGCTGCTGGGCCGTTGCTTCTGTCTGCTTGGTCTCGGTCTGCTTGGCCTCTTCCTCCGCTTTCTTGTTCTCTTCCTGGTTCATATGCTGTTTTGTTTTTTTCTTTATGACGTTTTCGTTCGGCTGCCGCTTTTGCGCACAGTCAACCCGACGAATCTTCTCAATTTTTTTGCCAATAGGACATGGGGTGGCCATTTTGGCGCATGTGTGCATCTTTGTCACACAAAATAGGGTGGCGCGCCAACACTGTAGCATGCCACCCCTATGTTAAGCCTGCCAATATGTCAGTCGCCAAATAAACCCTCCAGGAAAGCCCGGAGTTTGTCACCGCGCAGGTTGGTCGCCATCACTTTCCCATCCTTGTCAATCAAGAAGTTGCTTGGAATTTGGCATATGCCGAGCTTTTTAGCGATGGGGCTCTCCCACCCGCGCAGGTCGCTTCCCTGCCATGCCCATGTCATCTTGTCTGCCTTTATGGCGCTCTCCCACCTCTCCTTTTTTATGTCGAGAGATACGCTGAACACATCGAAGCCATCCCCCCGCGGACTTTTCTTGCCCTTATATTTCGCATAGCATTTCGTTATGTTAGGATTCTCCGCACGGCAGGGCCCGCACCACGAAGCCCAGAAGTCCACCAGAACCACTTTCCCCCTCAGGTCTTTAAGGCATATAGTCTTCCCTTCCGGGGTCTTTAAGACTATGTCGGGCATGGTGTGGATGGCTTTTTGGGCATGC
>CAKVCS010000108.1 GCA_934725785.1 uncultured Bacteroidales bacterium
TCCTCATGCTCTCCTACGCCTATCACGACGACGGACGGGTTAAATCTGTGACAAGCCGGGTGCCGTCTGCGGACGGGTGGGCAGTCCAGTCCGTCACCACTTACCGCCCCGACGCTTCGGCTCTGACCGTGTCATACGGAGAGCTTGACAATGAGCCCGTGTCCTACTGTCTCACTTTTACCGATGAGCACGGCAATGCCGTGCAAGAGTTCCGCCACAGTTTCGCGGACTCCATGACCTCTTGCGTGTCATGTGACAATCTGTATGACGAGGGCGGAAGGCTCAAGCATTCCGTGAGAAAGTCCGTCACGGAGGGTGGCAATGCAGAGTTGCTCGACTCGACAACCTACGCTTATGACGAGCCTAACCCCTACTCGACTGTGCCTCAGCGGCGCGACACTACCGCGGCGAGTGCCTTCGCCCGGGTCTGGATGCGGCTCGCCGGTTTCTTCACGACGCGCCTTGGCGGCTCTTCGGTCACGGACACCGTCCCCCCGCAGCCGAGCGGCTCGTGTGTCGATAAGCGGGTGTTCGCCGCCTCGGGAATAGCCAGGAGCGTCATGAGATATGATGATCAGGGAGTGTTGCTGTCTGAATATTCATACGTATGGGCCGACTCGCTCGGCGTATGGCGCCCGTCAGGCCTTGTGAGCTGTTCTGTGAAAGACGGCGAAACTGTCGAATGTGCGGTATATGCGTGGTCCGAGCAAATGTCCGATTTTGAGCTCGTGGCTATCCGAAGGTACGGCTATTATTAATTTTTAATCTTTCGACCGGTGCAGCGAGTCTGTATATTGCATAATTTTGCGATGTCAGTGAATAAAAATGCAACGCACAGTCAACAATACGAAGAAAATGAGGCTTGAGGCCATCGAGGGGATTGTACGAGATGTCCCCATCGACGGCCAAGAGCAACTCCTCAAGTTGCTGAGGGAGAAGGGCTTCTCTGTGACGCAGGCAACATTGTCGCGAGACTTCAACGAGCTGCAGATAGTTAAAGTGCCCGACGGCGGTGGCGGATACCGCTACATGCCCCATCCTCAGAGAGGCCAGTCCGAGCCGCAGCCGTCCATCATCGTCAGCGTCGAGGTCTCGGGTCAGATGGCCGTCATCCGCACAAGGCCGGGATACGCCAGCGCGCTCGCGGCCGAGGTCGACGAGGCCAGGCTTAAGGGCGTCATGGGGACCGTGGCGGGCGATGACACGGTACTCGTTATCCTCAGGGCCGACGTGCGCAAGGACGCCTTTGTCTCGGCTCTCGCAACTGTGGCGCCCGAGGCCGCGCAGAAGCTGATATAGCCAGAATATACAGAACAAGACATATTTCTCCAAAGAAACAAATGAGCAGCAAAGACGACAATAAATTCCCCAACCTCAAGGTGGTTGTGGCCACCGAGGAGCACCTCGGATATGTCGACGAGATTCTTCAGACCATCACGGCCGCGGCCAAGGTGCGCGGCACCGGCATCGCAAAGCGCAACCCGGGCTACGTCAAGCAGAAGATGCGCGAGGGCAAGGCTGTCATAGCCCTCGATGGCGAGATGTTCGCCGGCTTCAGCTATATCGAGACCTGGGGCGGCAAGCACTACGTCACCACCTCCGGCCTCATCGTCAGGGACGAGTACCGAGGGTGCGGCCTCTCGCGCCGCATCAAGCATATGACGTTCACCCTCGCGAGGCTCCGATGGCCAAACGCCAAGATATTCAGCCTGACCTCAGGCGCCGCGGTAATGAAGCTCAACACAGACCACGGCTACGTGCCGGTAACTTTCGCCCAGCTGACCGACGACGAGACCTTCTGGAAAGGCTGTGAGGGCTGCATCAACCACGACATCCTCGTCCGCACAGGGCGACGCTACTGCGTCTGCACGGGAATGCTCTACGACCCCGACCGCCCTCGCAGCGTGAGGGACGCCGAAGAGGAGCTGGCGAAGGACCCGGGCGTCGTCGACCGAATCATGGAGGCGTTCCCAAACGGTTTCCCTAAGGAGGACTGACCCCCGTTGGCTTTGGCCGGCTAATTAGTTATATTTGCAATTGTCATTCGAAATCAACAAGATATTATCATATTCGCACTATGGATGCTAAGAAAAAAGTGGTAGTCGCCTTCAGTGGCGGACTCGACACGTCGTTCACCGTCATGTATCTCGCCAAGGAGAAGGGCTACGAGGTCTATGCGGCTTGCGCAAACACCGGAGGCTTCAGCCCCGAGCAGCTCAAAGCCAACGAGGAGAACGCATATAAGCTTGGCGCTAAGGAATACGTCACGCTCGACGTCACCCGCGAGTACTACTCGAAGAGCATCCGGTACATGATTTTCGGCAACGTCCTCCGAAACAACACGTACCCCATCTCCGTCAGCTCCGAGCGAATCTTCCAGGGCATGGCCATCGCGCGCTATGCCAAGCAGATAGGGGCGCAGGCCATCGCGCACGGCTCGACCGGCGCCGGCAACGACCAGGTCCGCTTCGACATGACTTTCCTCGTCATGGCCCCCGAGATGGAGATCATCACCCTTACGAGGGACATGGCCCTCACCAGGCAGTATGAGGTCGACTACCTCAACAACCACGGCTTCAAGGCCGACTTCGCCAAGCTTAAGTACTCCTACAATGTCGGAATCTGGGGCACGAGCATCTGCGGTGGCGAGATCCTCGACAGCGCGCAGGGCCTCCCCGAGACGGCCTACCTCAAGCAGGTCGAGAAGAATGGAGAGGAGGAGATAAAGATTGAGTTCGAGAAGGGTGAGATTGTCGCCGTCAACGGCGAGAAGTTCTCCGACAAGATCAAGGCCATCCAGAAGATTGAGAGCATCGCCGCCCCCTACGGCATTGGCCGCGACATGCATGTCGGCGACACCATTATAGGAATCAAGGGACGCGTCGGCTTCGAGGCCGCTGCGCCAATGCTCATCATTGCCGCCCACAGGTTCCTCGAGAAATATACGCTCTCCAAGTGGCAGCAGTATTGGAAAGACCAGGTCGCCAACTGGTATGGCATGTTCCTCCACGAGAGCCAGTACCTCGAGCCCGTCATGCGCGACATCGAGGCCATGCTCGAGGAGAGCCAGCGCAACGTCACCGGGACGGCCATCATGAAGCTGATGCCGCGCACCTTCATGACTGTAGGCGTCGACTCGAAGAACGACCTCGTGAAGAACAAGTTCGGTGAGTATGGAGAGATGCAGAAGGGATGGACGAGCGAGGACGCCAAGGGCTTCATCAAAGTCCTCTCGACCCCGCTCCGCGCCTACTACAGCAACCACAAGGACGAGGGCGCGAAGCTCGAGGAGGAGCTCTAAACAGGCTTCGCCAATTCTGTTTTTTACCATAATAGCCGAAGGGGAAAGCGGACGCCCCCGGTCGGCAATCACAAATCATAATGATTCAAGTAGGCATAATAGGTGCTGCAGGCTACACCGGCGGTGAGCTGATGCGCATCCTCATAAACCACCCTTGGGCAAACATACTCTTCGCTCAGAGCGAGAGCCACGCCGGCGAGCCGGTCTGGACTGCCCACCACGACCTCATAGGGGAGACGTCGCTTACGTTCAGCGCCGATGCGCCGGTCAACACGGCCGATGTCATTTTCCTCTGCATGGGTCACGGCAAGAGCCGAGGCTATGTCGAGAAGCTGCCCAAGGACTTCAACGGCAAGATAATAGACCTCTCCAACGACTTCCGCCTCCAAGACTCGGCCGACGGCTTCGTCTACGGTCTCCCCGAGGCTTTCCGGCGAGAGATTAAGGCGGCCGACCGCATCGCCAACCCCGGATGCTTCGCCACGAGCATACAGCTCGCCCTCCTCCCAATGGCCAAGCTAGACAGGCTCGGCGAAGTGCACGTCACCGGTATTACAGGTTCCACGGGGGCCGGCCAGAAACCATCGGAGACCACGCACTTCAGCTGGCGCGACGGCAACCTCTCGGTCTACAAGGCCTTCACTCACCAACACCTCGGCGAGGTGAACGAGACCCTCTCGAGGCTCGCTGCACACTACAAGGGCAACCTCAATTTCGTACCCGTACGAGGATGCCACACCCGCGGCATCATGTCCTCAGTCTATTTCGATTGCGAGTTCGACGAGGCCGACGCCGTGGATATCTACAAGAAGTACTATAAGGACGAGCCTTTTGTCAACGTCGTGGATTTCAATCCCGACCTCAAGATGGTCGTCAACACGAATAAGTGCGTACTCTATGTCAAGAAGTACGGTACGAAACTGCACGTCGTCTCTTTCATAGACAACCTTGTAAAGGGTGCCGCGGGCCAGGCGGTGGAGAACATGAACCTCATGTTCGGCCTCCCAGAGAACACCGGTCTAAACCTCAAGCCGAGCGGCTTTTAATCCAACCAACAAATTGTAGCGGATATGCAATTATTCGACGTATACAGCCTCTTCGATGTCGTCCCTGTGAAAGCTAAGGGATGCAAGGTGTGGGATGACAAGGGCACGGAGTACCTCGACCTCTACGGGGGGCACGCAGTC
>CAKVCS010000109.1 GCA_934725785.1 uncultured Bacteroidales bacterium
CCTTGAAGCCGTCAAGCATGTTCATTAGCAGCGATATGCGTTGACCTTTGTCCGTTATCTTGTTCAGCATCAGGTGGTCCAGCAAGGCCTCGTTGAACGTCGAGGCGACTTCGGCCACGAATATTGTGTAGTCGTGGAGCGAGTAGGGCTGCGACTTGTTCGAGAGGTAGCTTTGCATTGTGTGGCCCAGCTCGTGTATGAGCGTGCCTACGCTGTCGTAGCTGCCGTCGAAGTTCATCAGGATGTATGGGTGCACGTCATATGCCGCGCCGTTCGAGTATGCGCCTGTGGCTTTGCCGAGCGTCGGGTACACGTCAATCCACCTCTCGCTGAATGCTTTGCGAACCACGTCGCCATACTTATCCCCAAGCGGCTTTATCGCCTCAAGCACCATGCCTTGCGCCTCCTCGTAGGTGAATTTCAGGCTCACGTCCGGTGTGGCGGGCGCATAAAGGTCATAATAGTGCAGCTCGTCTACGCCCAGCAGGCGTTTCTTCAGTCGCAGATATCTGTGGAACGTGGGCAGGTTGCGGTTCACGTTGTCTATCAGTGAGTGGTACACGGCCTCGGGTATCTTGTTACGGCTCAGTGCCGCGCTCAGCGACGTGTCATACTTGCGCACTTTGGCCGAGAATAGGGCTTCACGCACTTTCCCGCCCATCAACTCGCCGAACGTACCCTCAAAACGCTTATAGTTGCCCCAAAAAGCCTCGAAAGCGGCGCGCCTGTCCGCCCTGTTGGCCGAGGCTCGCACTATGCCGTATGTCGAGTGGTCCAGTTCCGTCTCGGTGCCGTCAGCGAGCGTGATCTTTGGCCGCGGCATCTCGGCGTCGGAGAATATGTTGAAAGCCCCTGTCGGGGTGTCGCCAAGCAGGCTCATTTTAGACAGTACGGCCTCTTCGGCTGCGCCCAGCGTGTGGGGGCGCTGGCGGCGGATGGCGTCAATGTCCATGCGATACTCGCTCAGCAGCGGCTCCTCTGCCATGTACTTGTCATACGTCTGGTCGCTTATGGCCGACAGCTCCGGGCGGGCGAAGTCGGTTTCCTGCTCGTAGTCTATGCACACCTGCTCTATCTCTTTCGTGAGAGCCATATGGTCCGCATTGCTTACGTCTTCGTCCGATAGCAGTGACGAGTACAGGTATAGGCGCGACATCTCCTTGTCGAGCTCGTCTGACAGCCGCAGGTAGGCCAGCAGCGTGGCGGCGGATTCGCCAAGCCTCCCTTTGTATTCGCGAATTTCGGGCAACCTTTTTTTCAGCTGTCCCTTAGCCTCTTTCCATTTCTCTGTGTCCGGGTAGAGCGGGGTCAGGTCCCACTTGTATTTTGTTTCGACCTCGTCTCGTGTTCTCTGTGCCATTCTGTCTTTTGTTTTTGTATTCGTATCGATGTTGCCAGCCTCTATTTTTGGGGGCGATGGTTGTCAAGTATAAACAAACCTGCGCGGCGGGCTGAGTGCCCGGAGCGCAGGTCTTGTGTCACAGTGCCAAGCTCTACTCCTACTTGGCGAACTCGTTTCGGATCTCGGACACTTTGTCTCTCAGCATCTTGAGAGTCTCCTTGTCAAGCGACCCGGCCATGTTGGCTTTGATTGTCGTGGTGCGCGTCTCCGAATCGGTGATTGCGGATACCCTTCCGGTCTCCTCTATGCTTACGGTTGCGAATACTTCGCCAATCTCCTCAATCTTGCCCTTTATGTACTGCAAGTCCTCGTCCGCGCCTTCCGGGTCTTGCGACTCTATTATGTTGAGCATGGTGGCTATGGTCAGCTTCTGCGAGACTATGCGGCTCACAATGTCGGCATTGAGTTTGTCGGCGTTTACTATGTTCAGTGCCAAGTATAAGCCCTCAACCCATCCGCCTGCCATGACCTCCGTGGCCACGTTCCTGCGGTTGTTGTCTGTCAGGTTCTGGTTGGTCTTCATATAGACCTCCGATATGACGTTGAGCGCGCCTTGGCGGGTAAGCTCTGAGTTCTCAAGCTTTGATATGACCTCCTCGTCCATTATGTTTATGATGCCGAGCCTGTTGGTCATGTCGCGCAGGGTGTTCAGGTAGTCCACCATGCGCTGAGACTGGTTGAACATGCCCGAGAGGCTCATATCCGTGGCGTAGATGCCGAGGTTGAGCGCCATCTTGAGGTTTGTGGTGTAGTGGCTGGCGTTGCTAATGTTGGCAAGCAGCTGGTCGTCAAACCTGACACCCGTCTCCTTTATTATGGAGGCCATCTCTATTGGGGCGGGCAGGGTGTACATGATGGTCTTCGACTTGTTGAGGTCGTCCTTCATGACGCTGTCGTTCGCTGCCGCGCCTGTAGCCTGAACCTCCGAGTCCTCAAAGTCGGTCGTGGTCTGCGTGCGTTTGCACGAGGTCATACTTATAGTCGCAAGTGCGCCTATGAGAGCCAGTGTAGTATATTTCATTTTACTTTATGCCCTGTTTTATTTTTTGTAATCCCTTTGTCCGAAGATCTTGCTGCCTATCCTGACAAGCGTCGCGCCGTGCCGTACTGCCAGTTCATAGTCGCCAGACATTCCCATGCTCAGCTCGGAGAACTTTTCGTCGCCACTGAAGAACCTGTCCTTTATGCTCAGGAACAGTTGGCGCGCGGTCTCAAACTCCTTCTCCACCTCGTCCGTGTCATCGGTGTTTGTCGCCATCGCCATCAGTCCGCATATCTCCACGTGGCTCATCTCCTTGTACTTGCCTTGCTCAAGGAAGCTCATCAGCACGCCGGGCGGGAATCCAAACTTTGTCTCCTCTTGCGCCACGTGTACCTGCAGCAGGCATTTGACTACTCTGTCCGACTTCGCTGCCTCCTTCTCTACCGTCTCCAACAGCTTCTCGCTGTCTATTGAGTGAATCATGTAGACGTAGGGGGCTATGTACTTCACCTTGTTGGTCTGCAAGTGGCCAATCTGGTGCCATCGGATGTCCGCTGGGAGGTTCTGGGCCTTCCCTGTCATCTCTTGCGCCTTGTTCTCTCCAAAGTCTCTCTGGCCCGTCTCGTACGCCTCTCGGATGAAAGACTCGGGGTGGGTCTTGGAGACCGCAACCAGGCGGACGCCCTCTGGCAGCTCTGAGCGAATCTCTTCTATGGCAGTCTTTATGCTCGTCATCTTATCAGTAGGCGGCTTTCCGTCTATTCCCTACAAAAATAAACAAAATAATCTCAGTTCTTTACTTTTCGTGCTTTTTTACCCAGCCTAAACGTGCGCGCCCCGACACGGTGCAGTGGCCGATGCCGCGCGCCTACTCTTCGCTTTCGTCAACCCTCTTTACGAAAAGGCCCGATCGCAGTTTGGGCTCGAACCATGTCGTCTTGGGCGGCATTATGTTGCCCGTGTCCGCAATGTCCGTTAGTTGCTTCATCGATACGGGGAATAGCGCGAACGCCACCTTGGCCTCGCCGCTGTCCACTCGGCGTCTCAGCTCGCCAAGCCCCCTTATGCCGCCCACGAAGTCTATGCGCAGTGAGCGCCTTATGTCCTCTATGCCAAGAATTGGCCTCAGCACCCTCTCCGTCAGTATGCTGGCGTCGAGCACACCGATGGGGTCCGAGTCGTCATACGTCCCCGCCTTTGCCGTTAGTTTGTACCACTTGCCGTCCATGTACATCGTGAACTCGTGGAGTCTGCCAGGGCGCGGGTCGGTGCCTGTCAGCGGTTCCACGTCCATCACGCCGCCCAGCGCGTTAAGGAACTCTTGGCAACTTAACCCGTTCAAGTCCTTCACGACTCTGTTGTAGTCCATAATGCGCAGCTCGCTGTCCGGGAATATTACGGCCATGAAGAAGTTGTAGCTCTCCCGCCCCGTGTGCGCCGGGTTTTTCTTTGCGAACTCTTCGCCTATACGTGCGGCGGCCGCTGTCCGGTGATGCCCGTCGGCCACGTATGTCGCCTCCACTTTCTGGGCGAAGAGGCTCTCAAGTTCCTTTACTTTCTCTGGGGCGGATATCACCCACAGCCTGTGCCTTACGCCGTCTGCCGACGTGAAGTCGTATTCGGCCTCTTCCCTTTTCGCCTCGGCCGTCAACGCGTTAATCTCTGGCACGGCCTTATACGCCAGGAAAACCGGTTCTATGTTGGCTTTCAGTGTCCTGGTCAGCCTCATCCTGTCATCCTCCTTGTCCGGGCGGGTCAGCTCGTGTTTTTTCACCAGCCCATCCTCGTAGTCGCGGCATGCCGCGGCCCCGACAATGCCCGTCTGAGTCCTTCCGTCCATGGTCAGCTCGTATACGTAGTAGCATGGCTCGGCGTCTTGGCGCAGCCATCCTTCGGCCTGCGCTTTCTCGAAGTTCTCTTTGGCCTTGGCGTATACTGTGGCGGAGTGTATGTCTGTGCCTCGGGGGCAGCATATCTCGGCCCGCGTGATGTTCAGGAGGCTCATCTCGTTGCCTTTGGCCATCTCCGCTGCCTCCTCCGTGTTCATCACGTCATATGGCGGGCACG
>CAKVCS010000110.1 GCA_934725785.1 uncultured Bacteroidales bacterium
ATGCTGCTCCATGTCGTCCGCCAGGCGAAATATTTCAACAGGCTCTCCGGGGGTGTCTTCGACATCACGGTCGAGCCGCTCAGCCGCCATTGGCGTTTCACCCGCGACCTCGAGGACGACACCATATCCGTCGCCCAGTGGGACGCGCTGCTATGCGGGCTCGACACAATAATGCCGCTCATCGGCATGGACAAGGTCTCCATCTCCGGCAACGTCATCCGCAAGGCCGACCGCCGGATGAAGCTCAACGCCAACGCGCTCGCCGAGGGTTTCGGCATCGACGTGGCGGCCTCGGTCTTCGAGGAGCGTGGAGTCTCCGACTATATGGTCGAGCTCGGGGGCGAGATCCATTGCAAGGGGCTCAGCCCCAAGGGGCGAAAGTGGCGAATCGGTATCGACAGGCCCGACGAGGGCGGAATAGCCGGGAGGCGCAGCCAGCACGTCATCGAGGTCACCGATTGCGCCGTCTCCACCTCGGGCAGCTACCGCCAGTGCTACCATGTCGCCGACGGGCGCACCGTCCAGCACACCATAGATCCACGCACGGGCATGCCCGTCTCGCACCACATGAGGAGCGTCACCGTCGTCGGGCCAAACACTATGACCACCGACGCGCTGTGCACCTCGCTCATGGTCCTCGGCCCAGACTCCGCCCTCTCGCTCGTCAAAGGCATGGAGGGCGTCGAGGCCTATGTGATATATGACGACGCCAATGGCGACATGGCCGAGGATATGACCGACGGCTTCCGGGACCTCATTGCCGATAAATAACAAAAAAGTTTAAAATGAAGTAGCGCGACGCGGTCTTGTATTATCTTTGTACATTGTCAAACAAAACTACTTAATCCCTTTATATGTCGTTCGTAGAAGATAAGATCGCATCAGACGGCCTCACGTTTGACGACGTCCTGCTCATCCCGGCCTACTCCGAGGTGCTTCCGCGGGAGGTCAGCCTCGCATCCAAATTCTCGCGCCACATCGCGCTCAACGCGCCTATCGTGACCGCGGCCATGGATACCGTCACCGAGAGCCGCATGGCCATCGCCATCGCCCGCGAGGGCGGCATCGGCGTCATCCACAAGAATATGACCGTCGAGCAGCAGGCGCGTCAGGTCGAGACCGTCAAGCGAGCTGAGAACGGCATGATTTACGATCCCGTCTCCATCAGCGACCGCAAGACCGTCGGCGACGCGCTCGCCATGATGAGGGACTACAAGATCGGCGGCATTCCTGTCGTAGACACCGAGCGCAAGCTCGTCGGCATCGTCACAAACCGAGACCTCCGCTTCGAGGCCGACATGGACAAGCCCATCAGCTACGTCATGACGAAGGATAACCTCATCACGACCAGCCAGAAGACAAACCTCAAAGAGGCCGCCGAAATCCTCCAGCACTACAAGATTGAGAAGCTGCCCGTCGTCGACAAGGAGGGCAAGCTCGTAGGCCTCGTCACTTACAAGGATATACAGAAGGCAAAGGACAAGCCCCAGGCTTGCAAGGATGACAAGGGCCGGCTCCGCGTGGCGGGCGGCATCGGCGTCACCAGCAACACCTTCGAGCGCGCCGACGCCCTCGTGGCGGCCAATGTCGACGCTCTCGTCATCGACACCGCGCACGGACACTCCCGCGGAGTAATCGAGGTCCTCAAAGAGGCTCGCAAGCGCTATGACGGCATTGACCTCGTCGTCGGCAACATATGCACCGGGGCGGCTGCCGTCGCTCTCGCCGAGGCCGGAGCCGACGCCGTCAAGGTCGGCATAGGCCCGGGCTCCATCTGCACCACGCGCATCATCGCGGGTGTCGGATATCCGCAGCTCTCCGCCATCTACGAGGTCTACAAGGCTCTCAAGGAGTCTGGCCATGGCGACGTGCCCATCATTGGCGATGGCGGCCTCCGTTATTCTGGCGACTTCGTCAAGGCTTTGGCCGCGGGCGCAAGCTGCACCATGGCGGGCGGTCTCTTCGCCGGCGTCGAGGAGAGCCCTGGCGAGACAATCATCTTCAACGGCCGCAAGTTCAAGAGCTACCGCGGCATGGGTTCGCTCGAGGCCATGCAGCACGGCTCCAAGGATCGCTACTTCCAGGATGCCGAGAGCGATGTCAAGAAACTCGTCCCCGAGGGCATCTCTGCCCGAGTGCCATACAAGGGCTCCCTCTATGAGGTCGTCTACCAGCTCCTTGGCGGCATACGCTCTGGCATGGGCTATTGCGGCGCTAAGGACATCGAGGCTCTCCACGATGCCAAGTTTGTCCGCATCACTGCTTGCGGCATGAACGAGAGCCATCCGCACGACGTGGCCATCACGCAGGAGGCTCCTAACTATTCGCGCAACTAAGGCGAGGCGGGCGTAAGCATTAAGCAGAACCGCGACTCTCCTTCTTTTCTCATAGAAGTGTCAAATCCGCCCTATGGCGGTTTTGGCACTTTTTTATATAAATTCGGCCGTTTAGTTGCAACTCTTGAGAAAAGATTGCTATATTTGGCTCAGATATTAAAAATGGACGGTGATGAGCGCTGACCCGTGACGGGTGAGCGTCTTTCTAATAAAAAATTAGATGTGTTTGAATTGGTGCAGGGTAGCTGAAGCCAACGGGCTCGGGTGGCTACCCTGTTTTTTTGTGCCTGTGCAATAGATGTTTTTCTTTCTTAAAATGATGGTTGCCAATCACATACGGATGTTTATATCGCAGCTTCGCAAGGGGCATGACTTGCGCGAGCTTGTCGTGTGCTCAATAGTGTGGGGCTTTGTGGTTGTGGCCATACCTGCCGCCCGGTTGTTCGACTATTGGCGCGACGCCTCTGCCTCGTCGGTCGATTTCGATGGCCTCGGCGCCGAATTCATCTCTCTCATCCCGTTCTTCCTCCTCTTCCTCTTCAACGATGTGGTGCTCACGCCCGTCATTCTGCGCCAGAGGCGTGTAGTCCTCTACGTCTTCCTCGCTTTCGCCTCAGCCTTGCTCATGACGCTTATCATCGAGTTTTTCCGCCTGCCGGACGATGCCCAGGCAGGGGTGGAGGCCGAGGGTAGGGCGGGCGTATGGGGCGAGGTGCCGCCGCCAAAGCCCTCGGGCCGCGATGGCGAGCCGTCCGACAGCATCTCGCTTGTTCGCCCTCCCGAGCCTATGTTCGATGACGACGGGCGAATGGCTGGCGGCTCGCTCCGCGACCAGCCGCCAGCTCCTCCCGGCGAGCCTGAAAATGGATGGGAGATGCGCTCGCGCCAGCGTCCGCCCGAGCTCGGCGAGCCGCGCGGGCGCGACAGCCGTGCGCCGCAGCGCAGGAGCTTTGGCAGGCTCAGGCTCGGCCCTATGATGAGCGACTTCATTCTCGCGCTCATGATGATGTGCGCGGGCACCCTCGTCAAGCTCTACCTCCTCTCTGATCGCGACAAGGCGCGTATGCGTCAGCTCGCCAAGGAGAGGACGGATGCCGAGCTGGCGCAGCTCCGCTATCAGGTGAGCCCCCATTTCATGATGAACACGCTCAACAATATCCACGCCCTCGTCGACGTCGACCCCGAGCGCGCAAAGGATACCATTGTGCGCATGTCCAGGCTCATGCGCCATATGCTCTATGACGGAGGCAAGCCGCTCGTCTCGCTCCAGAGCGAGGCCGACTTCCTTCGCGACTATGTCGAGCTCATGCGAATCCGATACACCGAGGCTGTCTCTGTCTCGCTGTCTCTCCCCGACGATGTCGCCGACGTCCAGTTGCCGCCGCTCCTCTTTATCAACCTGGTTGAGAACGCTTTCAAGCATGGGGTGTCCTATGCTAAGGCCTCTTTTGTCGATGTCAGCCTATCTCTCTCCGAGGATCGTCACACTGTCAATTTTTGCTGTATGAACAGTCTGGGCTCATCCTCTCCTGCCGGTTCGCCCCATGGCATTGGTGTCGCAAACACCCGCAAGCGGCTCGAGTTGTTGTGCCGTGGACGCTTCAATCTCTCTGCCGTTCAGCTGGCCGACAGGTATGTTGTCACCTTGAGGCTCTCTGTCGCCTGATTTCCACTCTGCGGTGTGTGGCCAAAGCTCTCTCTTCGCTCTGCTTTCCCGCGCGCCCGCTTAAGCTTGGCCCCCCACTTTTTTGCTTTTAGGCCACTGCTCCTCTCCGCCAGCCCGGACCTTCCGCGCCGGCCCTCTTCTTGTGTCCGCGGCGGCATTGTCCCCCCGTTTTCCCCCCGTTCTCCTATTCTCCGTGCCGACTCGCTGAAATTAGTTTCGCCCCTTTGCGCTTTGTAATATGTTTGTAACGTCAAACAAAAGCGTAAATGGCTTATGGGACATAATGTTGACAACATTGGGAAAGCCCTTGCGGCTTTCGCTCCAATATCTCTCGACGAGATGTCTGCGGTGAGGCTTATGAACCGGACCGACACCAAGTTCGTCATCTCACTTGCGCAGCTCGCCGATCTCCTCAGGTTTGCCGCCCGCGGCTAT
>CAKVCS010000111.1 GCA_934725785.1 uncultured Bacteroidales bacterium
ATTAAAGACAGACACTAACCTAAAAAAAAACATAGCAATGAGTTTCGTTGATCAGATTACGGAAGACATCAAAAGCGCGATGAAAGCCCGCGACCACGTGCGCCTCGAGGCAGTGCGCGGGATAAAGAAAGAACTCCTGGAGGCCATGACAGCAAAGGGAGCGAGCGAAGAGCTGAGCGACTCCGACATCATGAAGATGCTCCAGAAAATGGTGAAGCAGCGCAGGGACACCGCCCTTATTTACATTGAGCAGAACCGCCAGGACCTGGCTGACGAGGAGACGGCGCAGGCCGACATCATAGCCGCCTACCTGCCAGCGGAGATGACACCGGAGGAGCTGGAGAAAGCCGTGGCCGCCATTATAGAAAAAGTCGGGGCGACGAGCATGAAAGACATGGGCAAGGTGATGGGCACGGCCAGCAAAGAACTGGCCGGGCGCGCTGACGGCAAGAACATATCAGACTGCGTCAAAAAACTGCTCGCTGCCAAATAAAGCCGCGGCCTACACTCGCACATGAACGACGGCGGCACAGACAACGCCGCCGCGCACGGCACGCAAGAGGGGCGCATCGCGCCCCGCCCGACACACCGCGCGCGGCGGCTTCTCGCACCATAAAGTAACGGCATGGTGGCCGCGGGACTGAAAAAAGTTTTATATTTGGACAAGGCAAAGGCTCCGCCAGGCTATGGCAAACGCGGAGACCGCGCTGCAATTCGAAGAACACACACACAAAAGACATGATGAAAAATATAAAGAGCATGGCCGTGGCCGCAGTAGCAGCCGTGAGCCTCAGCAGTTGCGGATATAACACCATGGTGGAGAAGCAGGAGGCCGTCGACGCTCAGTGGGCGCAAGTTGAGAACGTCTACCAGCGCCGCTCGGACCTTATCCCGAACCTCGTGGCCACCGTTAAGGGATACGCATCGCACGAGAGCGAGACGCTGACGGCCGTCGTCGAAGCCCGCACGAAAGCCACGAGCGTAAACGTTGACGCCAGCAGCTTGAGCCAGGAGCAGTTAGAGAACTTCCAGAAGGCCCAGGGCGAGCTGAGCAGCGCACTCGGTCGCCTGCTGGCGATACAGGAGGCATACCCCGACCTAAAGGCCAACGAGAACTTCCGCGACCTGAGCGCGCAGCTCGAAGGTACAGAGAACCGCATATCCACAGAGCGCAAGAAATTCAACGATACGGCACGAGACTACAACACATTCATAAAGAAATTTCCCAACAACCTGACCGCCAGCATATTCAGCTTTGAGAGCAAACCATATTTCAAAGCAGACGAGGGTGCGGAGAAAGCGCCAAAAGTAGAGTTTTAAGCCGACTTGCACCCCACGGGCACGCAAAGAGCCACTCCACACACAAAGAAAATGTTCGGAAAGAAGCATAAGTACGCACCTTTTGACAAGCAAGCGTGTGAGCGCATAGAGGCATCCATTGCCAAGGCTGAGACACGGACAAGCGGCGAGATACACGTCCACGTGGCTGAGCGTTGCGCTGAAGATGTCGTCGGGTCGGCCATAGTGGCTTTTGAGGAGCTTGGCTTGGCAAAGACGCGCCTGCGCAACGGCGTCCTCTTCTTCTTCGCCACGCGGGACCGCAAATTCGCCGTGATTGGCGACAAGGGCATAAACGACATCGTGGGGCAGGGAGTCTGGGACGACGTGGTCGACTTGATAAAAAGCGGGTTCGCCTCAAGGGCGCCGATAGACTCCATATGCGAAGCCATCGGCCTCTGCGGGAGCAAGCTCGCCGAGTTTTTCCCGCCGCAAGAGGGAGACGAGGATGAATTACCCAACCAAGTAAGCTTCTCTCATGGCGCGCATGAATAGCAAAAGTCTGACGCGGGGTGAGAACGTAGCCATGGCGCCACACTGTCGCTGGGCGCGGGTCACGCTCGCCCTCCTCATTACCGCCTTGATGGCGTTCGCATGGCGCGGCGAGGCATGCCGTGCGCAGATGCCGTCTCCCATGGTCCCGCCAAGGCTGGTTAACGATTTCGCCAAGCTGATGAGCGACGCGGACGCCAACGCCCTCGAGGACTCACTTGTCAGATTCGACCGCCACACGTCAACGCAAGTGACGGTAATCACCGTCACAGACCTCGACGGATATGACATCGCCCAATATGCCCAGGAGATCGCGGAGAGATGGGGCGTTGGGCAAAAAGGCAAAGACAACGGCGTCATAATCCTTGTCAAGCCCAAGACGGCGGACAGCCGAGGGCGCGCGTTTATCGGCACGGGCTATGGCGTGGAAGGCGCGTTGCCCGACGTGACGTGCACACGGATAGTGAACGAGACGATGATCCCGTACTTCAGGGACAACGACTACGCGGGCGGCATAAAGGCAGGCGCCGTGGCCGTGATGAAGGCTGTTGGCGGCGAGTTCGAGGGCGAGGAGGATGATGAAGACGGCATTGCTGTATTGGGCGCTTTCTTGCTCATAATAATAGGCGCTATAGCATTTGCGGCGATGCTCTCCGACAACGACCACGGCAAGAACAGCCGTCACGTGACGCGCAGCTCGGGCGCCGAATGGATGGCGGCGGCCAATATATTGTCCGCCCTATCGTCGGGAGGTGGGCGATCTTCCGGCGGCGGGTTCGGCGGGTTTGGCGGCGGCAGCTTCGGCGGCGGTGGGGGCGGCGGCAGCTGGTAACCCCCATGGCACATTGCGGCTCTTCGCCTATCAAACATCAGAACATCAGATAAAAAGAGACTTTGTTAGCAGCAAACATAGCGATATTGGCAGTTATGCTCATCCTCTCCGCATTTTTCTCGGGGAGCGAGATGGCGTTCCTGGCATCGAACAAGTTACTCGTGGAAATCGGGCGTCCCAAGCACCCGAGGGTGACAAGCATAATAGACATATTTAACGCCAAGCCGTCGCTGCTCATTGCCACCATATTGGTTGGCAACAACGTGACGATGGTCATATACGGCCTCGTGTTCTCGGACACGGTGGGCCCCGTGCTGGGCGAATACATAAGCAGCCCTATGCTGGCTCTGCTGGCGCAGACCATTTTATCAACCATCATAATAATAGTGACGGCGGAGTTCTTGCCCAAGAGCTTGATACAGATAAACCCGTCGACCATGCTATACGTGGTCGCCATACCGCTGTTTTTCTTCTACGTCATATTCTACCCGATCAGCGTCGTGATGCAGAAAGCCTCGTCGTTCGTCATAAGGCACATCCTGCACACAAGGCCGGAGGAGTCCAGCCAGAGCCTTCTGCCTGGCAGGGTCGATTTTGACAACCTCGTCTCGATGCAGGCGGAGAAGAGCCCGGACAACTCGGAGGTTGGGCTTGAGGCAAAACTGATGCGCAACGCGTTGGACTTCTCGAAGATAAAGGTGCGCGACTGCTACGTCCCGAGGACCGACATTGTGGCCATAAGCATAAACGAGACGGTGGACCACCTGCACAAGAAGTTCATCACGTCGGGCTACTCCAAGATATTGGTGTTCAACGGGTCGATAGACAACATTGTGGGCTACGTCCACGTGTCTGAGATGTTCAAGGGCGCGAAGAGCATACGCTCTATGATGTCTCCCATAGCAATAGTGCCCGAGACTATGCGCGCAAACCTGCTCCTTAAGCAGTTCACGAGCCAGCACAAAAGCATAGCCATTGTCGTTGACGAGTTCGGCGGCACGTCTGGCCTCATAACGCTTGAGGACGTCTTGGAGGAGATTTTTGGCGAGATAAACGACGAGCACGATGACGACGACCTAATCGACCAGAGGGTGGACGACGACACGTACGTGTTCTCGGGCCGCATGGAGGTGGACGACATCAACGAGAAATATGGGACCCACCTGCCGACGTCAGACGACTATGACACCCTTGCGGGACTAATACTAAGCGAGACTCAGGCCATACCGAGCGAAGGCGACATTGTCAAGATTGACGGCTTCGAGTTCAAGATATTGCAAGCCGGCCATACCACGGTGGATAAGATTCAGATGACCGTGAAGGATTAAACGGCGGCAAAGCGCTTTTTGTGGTAAATATGGCCTAAGGAGGTGAAAATAAAAGGGTCGCCATTGAAATAAATGAGCTAAATTCGCGCAGAATAAAACAAACAAAATAAAACCCCGACAAGGACGAAGCCGGAGAGGTGGCATCACCGCCACGCAAGACAGGCAGAGACCTTGCGGCCACATAACGTCTTAAAACATTCTGAACCTATAATGAAACATCTCGTCTGCACATTGGCAATGGCCGCCGCACTTATCATCACCTCGTGCCAGACTCCCGCTGGCAATCAGCAAACAGCAGGATGCGGAAGCGACACGACAAAGCTTGCCATAGCGTATGTGAACTCCGACTCCCTCCTGAAGAACTACGACTATGCCAAGAAGCTGAACGACAGCATGAACGACAAGATAGAGAAGATGCGCGCTGACC
>CAKVCS010000112.1 GCA_934725785.1 uncultured Bacteroidales bacterium
GATATGGCGAAGGCCGCCACGAGACGGCGAAAAAGAGACGTCCGCATCTTACTTGTGGTAGAAAGCAACAATAAACTTGCCTGTGCAAGCAGGTTGGATGTAGTAAAAAAGTGAAATTGTGGTATCAGTACATCATAGGCAACTCTGTTATCGCTTTCGCCTTATGGCTTGACGGCCATGTACGCGGTGGCTATGCCGAACGTGAGGGGGAGCGTCTTGACCGGCTTGAGGCCCGCGGCCTCGAGCTTGGCCTCGAACGCCTCGCCCGACGGGAACGCCATCGCGGAGCGGCAAAGGTACTCATAGGCCGCGCGGTCTTTCGATACCGCCCCGCCAATGAGCGGGAGGATGTGCTTGAAGTAGAAATTGTAAAGCGCGCGGAACACCGGGTTGGGCGGCGTCGAGAACTCGAGTACCACCACGCGCCCGCCGGGCTTGACCACCCTTGCCATCTGCGCCAAGCCCTTCTCGAGGTTGTCGAAATTCCTCACGCCGAACGCCACAGTGACGGCGTCGAAGCGGTTTGACGAGAACGGGAGCGCCTCCGAGTCGGCCACGCGGAGGTCGATGAACTCGCCAAGGCCGGCCTCCGCCACCTTACGCCGCCCGACCTCGACCATCTTGGCCGAGATGTCGCACCCGACGACCTTGCAATGCAGCGCGGCGTAGACCTTGAGAGCCATGTCGGCCGTGCCGGTGGCCACGTCAAGCAGCTCTTTGGGATTCTTATCGGCAAGCAGGCCTATGGCCTTGGCCCTCCACCCGCGGTCGACACCGAAAGAGAGGATATGGTTCAGCATGTCGTAGCTCGGCGCGATGCCGTCGAACATACGCTCCACCTGCTGCCGCTTATCGTCGGCGGCTATGTATGGTTTAATTTCAGACACGGATAGGCTGATTAGTTGACTTACAGGAGTGAGCGCACAGCCCACCCTTAGCGGGCAAAGATACGAACTTTGGGGCAAGATGCGAAAAACATTATTTACCTTTGCAAGATTCGGCGTCGGCAGACGGCAAGCGAACCGGCGCGACAATCACGAAATCCATGGAGAAATGATAACAACCACACGCATCTTACTCTCTGCGCTGCTCTTGACCAATGCCGCCAGCCTCGCGGCGCAGCCACGAGAGATAACGGTAGACATGCTGCAGACCGACCCGTCGTTCTTCCCGGCCAGCCCTGCCAGGCTGCGCAGCCTGAGCGACGGAGAGAGCTACGCCGTCATATCGGACGACGGCACCAAGGTCGAGAGCTTCTCTTACGCGACCGGCAAAAAGCTGGCAACCCTCGTGGACCTGACCTCGGCCAAGGGGGAGAAGAAGATTGACAGAATAGAAGGTTACGAGGTGTCCGCCACAGGCTCGCACATACTCATATGGGGGAACAAGGAGCGAATATACCGCCGCTCGTTCACTGCCGACCACTACATATTCGACGTCTCGCACAACACACTCCTCCCCCTGAGCAAAGACGGCAAGGAGCAAGAGGCCGCGTTCGCCCCCAACGGCTTCATAGTGAGCTACGTCAAGGACAACGACATCCACGTCTACAAGCTGCGCTACCAGACATCGAGCAAAGTGACGACCGACGGCGAGCGGAACAAAGTGATAAACGGAATCCCAGACTGGGTCAACGAGGAGGAGTTCTCAACAAGCCGTAGCTACGCGTGGAGCGCGGACAGCAAGATGCTGGCCTACGTGAGGTATGACGAGACGAACGTGCCGGAGTACTCGTTCCCGATATACGCGGCGTCGAACCCGCGGCATGCGGAGGACGCCCTATACCCTGGCGAGTACACATACAAATACCCAAAGGCTGGCGAGGCGAACTCACGCGTCTCCGTCCACATTTTCGACTTGGACACGCGAGTGACGAAGACGGTGGACCTTGGAAAAGATGAGTGCTACGTGCCGAGAATCGCATGGACAGGGCAGCCGGACCAGCTCGCCGTGTTCCGCCTGAACAGGATGCAGAACAAGATGGACGTGCTCGGGGTCAACGCCAAGAGCCTCGTGACCACCCCGCTGCTAACGGAGCGCGACGAGAGCTTCATTGACGAGCCGGCCTACATAAAGCTGATATTCATAAAGGGCGGGAGCGAGTTCGTCACCATAAGCGAGCGCGACGGCTGGAGCCACCTGTACCTCTATGGCGCAAACGGAGACTTCAAGAGGCAGCTGACCAAGGGCGAGTTCGACGTGACCGACCTCTACGGCTATGAAGAGAAGAGCCAAACGCTGTACTACCAGGCAGCCGGCCGAACCCCAATGGGGCGCGAAATCTACGCTCTCAACATGAAGAAACTCACGGCGGCGCCCATAGCCGACAAGAACGGGACAAACGCGGCGAGCTTCAGCGTCGGGTGCAAATATTTCATGCTGTCGCACTCGTCGGCCGACACCCCGCCCGCCTACGCCATCTGCGACGGCAAAGGCAAGAGCCTGCGCTCGCTGGAGGACAACGCCGAACTCGTCAACACGCTGAAAGACTTCTACGTGGCCAAGAAAGAGTTCACGACAGTGCCAGGGGCCGACGGCGCAACACTTAACGCGTGGATGGTGAAGCCGTGCGGCTTCGACCCAAGCAAAAAATACCCGGTCCTGATGACCCAATATAGCGGGCCGAACTCGCAAGAGGTGCTTGACAGGTGGGACTTGGACTGGGAGCAGAGCCTCGCGTACCGCGGATACATTGTGGTATGCGTCGACCCGAGGGGCACAGGCGCCCGCGGCGCGGAGTTCAGAAAGTGCACATATCAGCAGCTGGGGCGGTATGAGAGCGACGACCAGATAGCCGCAGCCGAGCATTTGGCCACGCTGCCCTACGTGGACGGCAAGCGCATAGGCATATGGGGTTGGAGCTTCGGCGGATTCATGACATCGCTGTGCATGTGCAAATCGGACATATTCGCCGCAGGCATCGCCGTCGCGCCCGTGATAAACTGGAGGTTCTACGACACGGTGTACACGGAGCGCTACTTGCGCAGGCCCGACCAGAACGAGAGCGGATATGACAAGAACAGCCCCCTGACCCACGCTGAAAACATGAGCGGTAAATATTTCATAATAGCAGGCACGGCGGACGACAACGTCCACTATCAGAACCAAATGGAGATGGTTGACGCCTTGGTGCAGGCGGGCAAGCAATTCCGCATGTTCTCTTATCCGAACAGGAACCACGGCATATATGGCGGCAACGTCCGCAGCCACCTGTACAACATGATGATGGACTTCATAGAGGCTGAGCTGTAGGCGGCGCCGGCTCAAATGGCAAAAATGGCTGTAGGGTACGATCCTCCAGCCATTTTTTTTTCATACCCTGTGCACCCTGCGCACCATCCGGCCTTGTAAAAAAGCTGCATATGAGGCTCGAGAGGACGGCTCTGCGCACACTCGGGCCTCGGCAAAAGAACGAAGAGCCGCCCGAGCTTTGAACTCGGGCGGCTCTTGTGTCAGCCGCGACCTGCCGATTCTTAAGAAAGGCGGAGAGGCAACCAGGGCGAGACCTATATGGCCTTCATGTCCTTAGCGGCCTGCTCGATCTTCTTGTCGGCCTCGGCGTTAGCCTTGCCCCAGTCGGCCACGCCTGCCATGGGGGTCTTGACCTCGAAGTAGAACTTGATCTTTGGCTCAGTGCCTGAGGGGCGCACGGAGACCTTGGAGCCGTCCTCGGTGAAGTACTGGAGGACGTTGCTCTTGGCCGGCATGTCGAGAGGCTTGACCTCGCCAGTGGCAAGGTTTTTCTCCGTGAGGTTCTGGTAGTCCTTGACGATGAGGACCTTCGAGCCGCCCATTGTGGCCGGCGGGTTCTCGCGATAGCCCTTCATGAGGGCGACAATCTGGTCGGCCCCCTCCTTGCCCTCGCGGACGATGTAAATCATCTTCTCCTTGCTGAAACCGAACTCGGCGTAGATCTGCTTGAGGAGGTCATATAGCTTTATGCCCCTGTCCTTCGCCCATGCGGCGATCTGCGCCATGAGCGCGATGGAGGCTGGCGCGTCCTTGTCCCGGACGGCGTCATATGGCAGGAAGCCGAAGCTCTCCTCGCCGCCGCCGATGTATTTGGTCTTGCCCTCCTGCTCACGGATCTTGGCGGCAATCCACTTGAAGCCCGTGTAGACGTCATAGAAACCGACACCGTACTTCTTGGCCATCTCGCGAATGACCTCGGTGGTGACGATGGTCTTCACAACGAACTGCTTGCCGTCAATCTTGCCGCTCTCCTTCCACTGGTTCAGCAGGAACCACGTTAGGATGAGGCAAGTCTGGTTGCCATTGAGGATGATGAACTTGCCCTCGTCGTTCTTGACGACCACGCCTATGCGGTCGGCATCAGGGTCGGAAGCCATTACGATGTCGGCGTCAATCTCCTCGCCTTTCTTGATGGCCATGGCCATGGCGGCAGGCTCCTCGGGGT
>CAKVCS010000113.1 GCA_934725785.1 uncultured Bacteroidales bacterium
GTCCATAACCTCCTCGGGCAGGCTGTCCGCCACGGGGCAGTTCGGCGCCGTCAGGGTCATCAGTATGCGCACCTCGTTGGCCGTCGATATCTCGAGCTTATATATAAGCCCGAGGTCATATATGTTCACAGGAATCTCGGGGTCGTATATGGTCTTGAGCTGCTCTATCACGAGCTGCTCCAAGGTCTTCTCCTGCTCGGGTTCTGCGTTTTCCATCATTTATGTGTTTCCTATGCTCAAGACAGCTTGTTCTTCGCGGCATACGCCATTGCGTAAAGGCGTATCTGCTTAATCATGGCCAGCAGGCCGTTTGAACGCGTGGGGGTCAGGTTCTCCTTCAGGCCAATGCGGTCTATGAAGTAGAGGTCCGCCTCCTCTACCTCCTCCGGCTTGTGGCCGTCCACCACTTTGAGCAGCAGGGCCACGATGCCCTTGACTATTATGGCGTCAGAGTCTCCCTTGAAAGACAGCGTGCCATCGGCGTTTTGCTCGCAGTATATCCACACGGTGCTCTGGCATCCCTCGATTATGTACTCGGCTTTGCGGTGCTCCTCGGGGTAGGGGGGCATGTCGTTGCCCAGCTCGATGAGCAGGGAGTACTTGTCCATCCACTCGTCGTAGGCGGAGAACTCGTCTACTATTTCGTCTTGCGCTTCGTTTATGGTCATGCCTTTGGCTTTTCTTTTTGCCGCGAATTTACTCAGTTTAGAAATTCTTTTCCACGGCTACCTGCCCATATTTGGGCAAATGTGCTTAATTTGCTATCGGTTTAAGAATAAAGATAGCGATGCCAACACGCCAAAAGTTGATGATGGAGGAGATGGGCCGCCTTTCGGCCGATGAGTTCCGCGAGGCGGACAAGACGCCCCTCGTCATCGTGGCAGACGAGATACGGAGCCTGAATAACATCGGCTCGCTCTTCCGAACGGCGGATGCGTTCCGCCTCGAGCGCATTTACCTGTGCGGGGCGATGGGTGCGCCGCCTCACCCCGAAATTCACAAGACGGCGCTCGGCGCGGAGTTCTCCGTCAGCTGGGTAAAGGCCGAATCTGCCATTGAAGTCGTCCGGCTTCTAAAATCGCAAGGCTACGTGACGCTCGCGCTTGAGCAGGCGCGAGGCAGTGTGAGCCTTGAGCGGCTGAAGGTCGAGAGGGGGCGCAAGTACGCCATAGTCTCCGGCAACGAAATCCGTGGTGTGGACCAGGCCGTCGTGGACGAGTGCGACATGTGCGTCGAGATTCCCCAGTTCGGCACTAAGCATTCTCTCAACGTGGCCGTGTCAACCGGCATGGCCGTGTGGGAGGTCGTCAGGCAGCTCGCTCTGTGAGCCAATCATAAGCATATAATTGTCTAAAGTTTAGAGTTATAACATTATGAATAAGTTTATTGCAGTCGCACTTTTCTCGCTTTCTTCGCTCTTTGCGGCGGCGCAGGGCGATTACCTCTATTCTTATGAGGGTGACGGATTCTACGTTCGCCTCATTTCTGCGTCCGATCTCCGAATTGGCTCTACTTCCGATATGCGCTTCGTGACAGAGGAAGCCGATGACGATGAGCAAAAAGTCGAGGTCGACGTTTGTAAGGGGCTCAACGTGTCGGGCTATAGCACGGCCAACCGCGAGATAAACGACGCGGACTTCTTTATTAACGACAACGGGACGGAGATGATGGCCGAGACTCCACGCGCCGCGCGCAACTTCGTGTTTTACATGGGGGCGGGGGTGAAGACTGGCGTGTCGCTCAAGGTGTATGTGGCAAACTCGCAGGCCGCAAGCGGACGCTCTGTGAAGTATCTTGAGATACCCGCAAAAGTTGTCTCCGAGATCGTCTCTGCGCAGAGGTACGCACCGCGTAGATAAAATATCACATAGGTCAGCTGACTTCTTTTTACATTGATAAATACATACATATATGTGATAAGAAACGGCTATTTTGTCATCAATGGTTTGATTATTATTGCACTCCGTAAATCAGGGCCTGGAGCGGAAAAGAGTGCGTATTGTGGCGCGCTGAGATGCCCAGGGCGGTTTAAGGCAGAAACTTGTTAAAATACAACCATTGTGGAGACAATAAAATTCAAGCCCATCTGGAAGCCTACCCTGTGGGGAGGCGAGTGGTGGCTCATATCTGCGGTCAAAGGTTCGGAATCGGTGGCCGAGGGGGGCGAGTTCGCTGGGAAATCGCTCCCGCGGATACTGTCCGAGAGAGGGCGGCAGCTTGTAGGAGGATTGTCCTGGGACAAGTATGGCGAGACGTTCCCACTGCTCGTGAAGTTCATAGACGCCCGCCAGGATCTGTCCATCCAGGTGCATCCCGACGATGAGATGGCGGCGCGGGTTCACGGGAAGCTCGGTAAGAACGAGATGTGGTACGTGGTCGACGCCCTCAAGGGGGCGAGCCTCATAGATGGCTTCAAGAAGCCTATGCGGGAGGACGACTATGCCGCAAGCGTGGCGGACGGGTCTATCGAGGGCTATCTCAACAAGGTGCCTGTTGAAGTGGGCGATGTGTTTTACATTCCGGCGGGCAGGGTGCACGGCATAGGCGGCGGAACTTTCATTGCTGAGATTCAGCAGAGCAGCGACGTCACGTACCGTCTCTACGACTACAACAGGCGCGACAAGGACGGCAACTTGCGGGAGCTTCACACCGAGCTCGCGAAGCAGGCCATAAAGTTTGGCGAGACCACGCCCGAACCTCACGCCCGCTACGCCGAGGTGCCGGACGCCCTCAACGAGGTCGTGCGCAGCCCTTTCTTCACAACCAGTGTGGCGCACGTCTCCCGGCCGCTCTCCTATGACGTCAGCCGAGTGGACTCTTTCGTGATCGTGATGACTCTTTCTGGCTCTTGTTGCCTCACGGACGAGAATGGCGCGGCCGTCATCCTCCATGAGCACGAGGCCGCTCTCGTCCCCGCTGCGGCCAAGTCCGTCAACATCACGCCCGACGGCAAGGCGAAGGTCCTCGTAAGCCATCTGTAGCATGTCCAATCACTTCCCAATGCATATAGCCCGATGAAACTTATAACTTTAGCCATGACCGCAGCCGTTGCTTTGGTGTCTGCGGCCTCCGCGGCTCAAGATTTTGTCACCGTGCGTGATGGCCGTTTTGAGCGTGGCGGCAAACCATATTACTATGTAGGCTCGAACTTCTGGTACGGCGCCATTCTCGCCTCCGAGGGGCAGGGCGGAGACCGCGGGCGCCTGGCGCGCGAGCTCGACGAGCTAAAGGCCAGCGGTATGGACAACTTGCGCATCCTCGTGGGCAGCGATGGCGAGAGGGGAGTGAAGACAAAGGTCGAGCCGACGCTGCAGGTCGCCCCGGGAGTCTACAACGACACCATTCTCGCGGGTCTCGACTACCTCTTGGCCGAGATGGGCAAGAGGGGCATGGTGGCCGTGCTCTATCTCAACAATTCTTGGGAGTGGAGCGGAGGATACGGCTTCTACCTTGAGCATGCCGGCGCAGGCAAGGCGCCGAGGCCCAATGAGGACGGCTATCCCGCCTACATGTCGTTCGTGAGCCAATTCGCGGCCAACGAGCGCGCCCACCAGCTCTTCTACGATTACGTGCGCTTTATTGTCGGTCGCACAAACAGATACACAGGCAAGAAATATGCGGAAGACCCAGCCATCATGAGCTGGCAGGTCGGCAATGAGCCGCGCGCTTTCAGCGACGAGGCAAAGGCCCCATTCGTCAAGTGGCTTAGCGAGACCACGCGGCTCATCCGCAGCCTCGACTCCAATCACCTTATCTCGCTCGGCAGCGAGGGCTCTTGGGGCTGCGAGAACGACATGGCCCTGTATGAGCAGATTTGCTCCGATGCCAATGTCGATTACATGAACATACACCTTTGGCCCTACAACTGGGGCTGGGCGCGCGCTCGCCACCTCAGGGCTGACCTCGGCCGGGCGTGCGAGAACACCAAGGCTTATATAGACGAGCACCTGAAGGTGAGCGCGAAACTACGCAAGCCCCTCGTGATGGAGGAGTTCGGCTTCCCACGCGACGGCTTCTCCTTCTCGAAGGAGGCCGCAACATCTGTCCGCGACGACTTCTACAACTACGTGTTCGGGCTGATTTACGAGGCGCGGCGCCGCGGCGGACTTTTTGCCGGCTGTAATTTTTGGGGATGGGGTGGCACTGCCGATCCCGAGCATGACGATTGGCGGGTTGGGGATCCTTACACGGGCGACCCCGCTCAGGAGGCCCAGGGGCTTAATTCCGTCTTCTCGACTGACAGGTCAACGCTCCGGGTGATATCGAAATGGAACAAGAAGCTCAGGTAGCGGGCCTGATTCATTGAGGCAATAACATGTGTGCGGCTCGTTGTTCGCCAATTTGTGGTGGACTGTCGGGCTGCACATTTTCTCTTATCTTTGCTGTATGGCATTGTAT
>CAKVCS010000114.1 GCA_934725785.1 uncultured Bacteroidales bacterium
TGCGCCGCGCCCGAGCTTGAGGACGTCTCCCCCACCCTCTCTTCTTTCGACAACCGCTTCGCCTATGCCACACAGGAGGTCAACATCGGCGGCACAGGGCGGACGTGGTTCTCGCGTGCCTTCAAGCCCGGGGCTAACTACGTCGATATTCCGGTATCCTTGACCTGTAAGCCCGGCTCCGCGGTCAGCGTGAGTTGCCTCCTTGCCGCGCAGTCTACGTCCGCGACGCCGTTCTCGATGTCAGCCGACGGTGTCGAGGTCTTGTCGACTTCGGTATCAGCCTTGTCGAGCAGCCTCGCCATATACACGTCAGCGTCAAAATCCTCGTCGTTCACTGCGTCGTCCTCTTCGGTCTCATCGCTGCGCGTGTCGGCCACTCTCCCGTCGGCAAGCTCCTCCGCCTATCTTGGCCCCGTCAGCCTTGTAGCGGAGGCCCCGCTCGCCATGAGCGGGTCGGAGCTGCAATTCCGCAGCCGCTCCCAAGACGCGCAGGATGCAGATGCCGCGGTCTTCTCGATATCCGGTGCGCCGGCCGACCTCCGCGTGTGGGATGTCACCACGCCCTGGGAGCCGCAGGGGTGTCTCGTGGCGCGCGACGGCGACGATGCCTTGATTCCTGTCTTTACTGGCTCTGTCCGCGAATACGTCGCGTTCTCACCGTCAGGCTCTTTCCCGTCGCCTACGTTGGAGGGCATCGTGTCTTGCCATGACGCGCATGCTGATGCGTCAGCCAACTATCTGGTAATCACATCGCCCAAATATAAGGAGTATGCTGAGCGGCTCTGCTCCATCCATTCCGATTTGCAGGGGTTGTCGACGCGTATAGCGTATGTCGACGACATCTATGACGAGTTCTCGGCCGGTCGGGCAGAGGCTCCGGCCATAAGGAACTACATCAAGATGCTCCGCGACCGCGGGATCGGTTCGGCCGATGAGCTTAAGTACGTGCTTCTGCTTGGAGCCGGCTCTTACGACAATTTTGATCGCTCCAAGTCGCAGAATGTCATCCCGACATATCAGAGCGAGGCTTCGACGACACTCATAAACAGCTATTGCACAGACGACTTCTTCGGCTGGGTGGCTGACGGGGACGGGAAAACCGACTCAGGCTCTACTGTGCGCATCGGTGTCGGCCGGGTTCCCTGCAGCACCACTGCCATGGCGGAGGCCTATGTTACCAAGGTTGAGTCTTTTCTCTGCGCCCCCGTCCAGGGTGATTGGCGTGCCAAAGCTGTATTCATAGGCCAGTCGGGCGACGACAACGAGCACGTCTCGTATGCCGACATGCAGGCCGTGGCTTTCGAGGAGGAGAATCCGGACATGGATGTTGTGAGAATTTACTCCGAGGCGTTCACACGGGTCGTGTCGTCCACAGGCTCCTCATACCCTCAGGCGGAGGAGAAGGCTCACAACTTGATGAAGGGCGGGTGCTCCTTGTGCCACTTCACGGGCCATGGCGGGGCGAGTTCCGTCGGCAATGGTTATTTCAGCCGAGAGATCGCCTCTTCCCTAACAAATGGCGGGAAGGCCTTCCTGCTTGTGGGTGCCACATGCCAATTAGCGCCGTTCGACGCGTCGACCGGAAACTGCTCCGAGGATGCCCTGTTCAATCCTAACGGTGGGGCCATTGCCGTTTTTGCTGCAACCAGGGAGACCTATGGAGGGCCAAACTACTCCATAACTCGCAATTTCGACAAATACGCCTACGGGCAGGCGATATATGGGCAGCGCAACACCCTTGGCTACGCCAACATGTGCGCAAAGCAGAAAACGGCGCGCACGGTCAACTCCATGAAATACGTACTCCTTGGCGACCCTGCGCTATATGTCACGGCTCCGCTCGGGTTGTACACCTCTCTTGATTCCGTCAATGGCCTGGCCCGCCCCGATGTCATCGAGCCGATAAAATCTCTCGAGCGGACTACTGTTAAGTGTTCCGTCCGCCGACCAGACGGCTCTGTAGACGACTCTTTCTCGGGGGTCGCCACTGTCTCAATCTACGACAAGAGGGTCGTGCGACAGACGTCGGGCGAGGAGAGTGGCACGCCGTTCACGTTCGAGGATTGCGGAGCGAGGATTTTCTCTGGCGAGGTGGAGGTTGAGCAGGGGCTTTTCGAGGCCTCGTTCATACTCTCAAAAGAGTTCGACCTGACGGCAGGTTACGGCCGACTGACCGCATACGCGTCAGCATCAGACGGCCGCGACGCTATGGGCGCGTCCGATGACCTGCTCATAGGTGGTGTGGCCGCGGGCGACGTTGTTGACACATGCGGGCCTTCCATCGAGGCCTGGGTCGACTATCCTCGCGATGAGAGCGGGCAAGTAGCCGCCGACACGCCTTGCCTCTATGCCGTCATATCCGATGAGAGCGGGGTCAACCTGTCGGGGCTCGGGGTCGGACACGACATCTCGCTCGTGGTGGACGAAGACCGCGCGGGCTATGTCTCGCTCAACGACTATTTCGCCTACGAGGTCGGCAGCTACACAACCGGCCTCCTGTCCTACCCTCTCGCCTCTGTTCCGGCGGCGAGCGTCAAGCTGACCGTCAAGGCGTGGGATAACCTCAACAACTCGTCATCCGTCTCGCTCGTGGCGGACCTCTCAACCTCCGGCAAGTTAGCCATTGATGCCCGCGCCTCATATTCACGTGGCCACGTGGAGGTCTCCTTCTCCTCGAGCGCGCCGTCTGGCGAGCTCAATGTCACTGCGGCGGTCTACACGCTTGCCGGCGTGCTCGTCGGCAGGTCCGTTGATGACGCCCCACTGCGGAACGGCGCGGGCAGGACGCTCACGCGCATCGAGTCGGGGCCGCTCGCTGAGGGCGTATACATTGTCCGGTGCGATGTCCGCTCGGCGGGTAAGGGCACGTCATTCTCAAAAAAAATATTCATCAAAGCACAATAAACCACGCATAACCGACGTTCCTGTCAAAACAGGGGTGTCTCTTTGCAAAATCATTCCACCATCTTATGAATTTTATTCTCCCAACGGCCATGTCGGCATTGGCGCTTTCGCTCTCAATGTCGGCCTTAGCCCAAGATTCCGAAGAAACGTCGACAACCATACCGCGCGAGTATAACCCGATTCCCTCCAGCGTCCAGATGCTAAACATCGCACCCGAGGCGCGGGGGTCGTCCATGGGTGACGCCGGCGTGGCCTCGACACCCGATATCAACTCGCAATACTGGAATCCGGCCAAATACATCCGAATGGATAGCAAGACCGGCGCGTCGCTGTCCGTCACGCCATGGCTCCGCAACATAATATCGGACATCAATCTGTTCAGCCTCATGGGCTATTACAAGATTAACGATAGGAACTGCGTAAGCATGGGCGTGCGCTACTTCTCGCTCGGGGACCTTGTTTTCTATAATGACAATTCCGAAGCCGAGGGCACATATAAGCCCAACGAGTTCGCCATAGACGCGGCCTACTCGCTCGCGCTATCCAAGACTTTCTCCGGCGCCATCGCCCTGCGCTACATCCATTCCGACCTGGGCTTCCAGTTCAACGACGACGGCTACTCCAAGGGCAACGCCTTTGCGGCCGACATAGCCTTCTATTTCAAGAAGCCTCTTAAGGTGGCCGGCAACAAGGCAGACCTCATGGCCGGCGTCAACTTCTCGAACATCGGCTCCAAGATAACCTATGACGACGGGGTTACCAACGAGTACCTGCCAGCAAATATGCGCCTCGGCGTCGGCTTCTGGTATGAGATCGACAAGTACAACAAGATAGGCGCCACCGTCGATTTCAACAAACTGCTCGTGCCGACCCCGAATTACCGCGACAACGCGGACTACGAGTCCCGACTCAAATACTACGACCAGTCCGTCATATCCGCAATATTCAAAAGCTTCAGCGACGCCCCGCGCGGAGCTAAGGAGGAGTTCGAGGAGATTGACATCTGCGGAGGTATAGAGTACACTTACAACAACATGTTCTCAGCGCGCTTCGGCTATCACAACAACCCCGACAACAAGGGCGGACTGAAATACTGCACTACCGGCCTGGGCGTGAAGTACCAGATGATAGACATTGCCGCAAGCTACATCTTCGCGGTGGGAGACAAGAACAACAATGCGGCTCTCGCCAACACTGTCCGCATAACCCTCGGGTTCGACATAGCCAAGGTCTTGAAGTGACAAGCCCTGTGTGCCCTGACGCATCACGCATAACAAGGAATAACAAACCACTCATATGAAAATCCGTGTCGGTTTCGGCTTTGACGTGCATCGCCTCGAAGAAGGCCTGCCCATGACAATAGGGGGCGTCAAAGTCCCATACGAGCGAGGCT
>CAKVCS010000115.1 GCA_934725785.1 uncultured Bacteroidales bacterium
TTATCAGCTGCTCCTCCTCTTTTTTCGGATAGTCAATAACCACTTTGAGCATGAAACGGTCCAGCTGCGCCTCCGGCAGGGGGTACGTGCCCTCTTGCTCCACGGGGTTCTGCGTGGCCATGACGAGGAAAGGCTTGGCCATAGGGTACGTCTTGTCTCCTATTGTCACCTGGCGCTCCTGCATGGCCTCCAGCAGGGCCGACTGCACTTTGGCCGGGGCGCGGTTAATCTCGTCCGCAAGAATGAAGTTCGAGAATATCGGGCCCTTCTTCACTTGGAACTCCTCGGTCTTCTGGCTGTAAATCAATGTGCCGAGAATGTCGGCAGGAAGGAGGTCGGGGGTGAACTGGATTCGCGCGAAGTCCGCATCTATTATCTTCGCCAAAGTGTTTATGGCCAACGTCTTCGCAAGTCCCGGCACGCCCTCGAGCAGGATGTGCCCGTCGGACAGGAGGCCAATCATAAGGCTCTCCACCAGATGCTTCTGGCCTATTATGACCTTGTTCATCTCCATCGAGATGAGGTCTACGAACGAGCTCTCGCTCTTTTTGCTCTCTTTCAGTTCCTTGATGTTTATCGGTTCCATGTCGGATTTTATATGTCTTTCGCTTTTTCTGTTTTGGCGTGGAGGCGCTCGTCCGCGAGGGCCTTTGTCTTCCTCCCGCTTCTTTGCGAACGTAAAATTAACAATCAATATTGACATTGCGAATGCGTCATTTGCCAAATTCAACCAAGGTAGACCTTATGCCGCCTACTGAGCGTTTTTTGTCAACAACGTTACGCCTCTCGTCGCATGAGTCGCGAGTCCGCTCCTCGCATTTTTATTTGTGGAAAAATTCCGTGCCTGTTGCATAATACAAAATATTGACCTATCTTTGCATCGTCTTAACGGAGATGGCCGATTCGTCTAACGGTTAGGACATCAGATTCTCAATCTGGTAATAGGAGTTCGATTCTCCTATCGGCTACAAACTCAAGCCTGTGAGCCTCTGCTCGCAGGCTTTTACTGTTTTAAGAGGCTTATGCCGCATTGCTTTCGCAAATTTATAAGCTCATGTGCGATTTTAAATACAAGTATCACAGGCCTGCATATACAGCCGACACGGTTCTCATCTCTAACAATGACGAGGGTGAGGTGTTCATCCTGCTCGTCCGCCGAGGCAATGCCCCGTTTCAGGGGGCTTGGGCTTTGCCAGGCGGCTTCGTGAACGAGGGGGAGACGTCCGCCGAGGCGGCGCGGCGGGAGTTGTGCGAGGAGACTGGCGTTGACGTGACAGACCCTGAAGCTTTCGCGCTTGTCGGCGTCTATGACACGCCGGGGCGTGACCCGCGCGGGTGGACGGTCAGCGCGGCATACGCCGTGCACGTATCGCGCATGATAGAGGCGCGCGGGGCCGACGACGCTGCCGAGGCGGGATGGTTCCCTGTCAAAAGCCTGCCGACGTTGGCTTTTGACCACGCGAGAATTGTGGCGGATGTCGTCGCCCTGATTGATGAGGCCGAGTAGCCCTATGTCCGTAGCGGAGAGATACGAATGCGTGCTGGCCTATTTCGAGCGAGCCATGCCCGATGCGAGGTCCGAGCTCAACTTCACCAACGAGTATCAGCTCCTGGTTGCGGTAGTCTTGTCTGCGCAGTGTACCGACAAGCGCGTGAACATGGTCACGCCGGCGCTGTTTGAGCGTTGGCCCGATGTCGGCTCGCTTGCCCGCGCGTCTTTCTCCGACGTGTTGGAAGTCATCAGTAGTGTCAGCTATCCCAACTCGAAGAGCCAATACCTCGTCGGGGCGGCGCGTATGATTATGGACGTCTTTGGTGGCCGAGTCCCAGACTCTATGGCGGATCTCATGAGGCTGCCAGGTGTGGGGCGTAAGACGGCCAATGTCATGCTCATAGAGGCGTTTGGGAAACCGGCCATGCCTGTCGATACTCACGTGTTCCGCGTGGCTAACAGGCTGGGGCTTACGTATAACTCAAGGACTCCCGAGCAGACGGAGCGGACGCTCGTCAAGTGCGTCCCAGCTCGTCTTTTGCCAAAGGCGCACCATTGGCTTGTACTTTTTGGACGCTACACGTGCACGGCTGTGTCTCCACGTTGCGCCGATTGCCCGTTTGTCTCTTTTTGCCTGCTGCGCAACCCGCAGTCCTACGAGGTCGACGCTCTTTTCTGAGTGTGTCACCACTCTATCGGCGTGCGGCCCGTGGCTGTCAGGTATTCGTTCGCCTTCTTGAAGTGTCCGCACCCGAAGAACCCCCTGTAGGCAGACAGGGGAGACGGGTGCGCCGCCGTCAGCACCAGATGGCGCGTTTGGTCCACCCGCTGAGCCTTTCTCGCCGCGTATGAACCCCAGAGCATGAACACCACACCGCTCATGTGTTCCGATATTATGCTTATCACGTTGTCTGTGAACGTCTCCCATCCTCGCCCTTGATGGGAGCCGGCCTGATGGGCGCGTACGGTCAGGGTCGCGTTGAGCAGCAGCACACCTTGCTCCGCCCATCGGGTCAAGTCGCCGCTGCCTGAGTGGCGGACGCCGGTCTCCTGCTCTATCTCTTTGTATATGTTAATCAGCGAGCCGGGCGTCCTCACCCCCTCCGGCACAGAAAATGACAGTCCCATCGCTTGACCCTCTCCATGATACGGGTCCTGACCTATTATGACAACTTTCACATTGTCAGGCGGGCATTTGTCAAACGCGTTGAATATCAAGCCCGATGGGGGAAATATCGTCCGGGTCTTGTATTCATTCCTCACGAAGTCGGTGAGTCCTTTGAAATATGGGGCGTCGAACTCCCTCTGAAGCAGTCTTCTCCACCCTTCTGCTATTTTTACTTCCATATGGCCTCCTGTGTCAGTTTCATCTCTTCTGGTTCGCCTCCGTCGTTAAGCTGTCTGTTGACGTCCTTGTCGTGTCTTTGCCAGCCGCGGCGCGGCGCGCCATCTCCGCCTCGCGCAGGCTCTCCTCCGTGTCGGTATCTTCTTGCACCGCTATGGCGAACCGCGGGTTGTCCTGCAGGCCTTTCATCTGACGTATGTACTCCGGAATCGGCTGACCCGACAATATGTAGCTGTTGCGCAGCACGGACATGCGCATCAGTAGCGAGAGCGTGTCGTTTCGCGCCATGGTCTCCTCGTTGGCCTGTTTCTTTAGCTTGGCTGTCGTGATGTCGACGTCAAAGTTGTCCGGCGTGCCTGTTATGTTCACTCCGGCCTTGAATGGCAGCGGGCTTTTCAATATCGAGATGTGGTATTTCATGTTCATTTCAAGATCCTGAGTGCCGCCGCAGGCCATTCTGTACCTGTCTATGTTCACCACGAATGGGAGCACCTGCACTTTTCCCGAGTCAAGCAGCACGTTCATCGACAGAGTGTCTATCACGTTGCGGTTCTTGTTCTTGAACATCAGCTTCTTGCCAATCTTTCGGAAGTCTTCGTTGTCCATCAGCGTCAGCTTCTGCCCGCCCAAGTGTATGGAGGCGCGGGCTGTGGGCATGACGATTTTCATTAGGCTGTCGAACTCAATCTCGGCCGCCATGTAGCAGTCCAATTTGCCTTTCATTGGCTTGAGTGCAGGCACTATGCTGTCAAGCCCCAGAGCGGAGGAGAGCAGCCCGATGTCGGCTCTCTCCCAGCGGCTGAAAATGTTAGCCCGGGCCTTGCCCCTGTGCGGCCATGCTTTGTAAGACATTATCGATATCGAGCGAGCGTTGCCTATCTTGAAGCTCATGTTGGTCATGTGGGCGGCCCCGTCTTTGGTTCTTATTTCGCTCACGACGTCGCTCATGTCCAATGTGTTCCATCTTACGCATTTGGCCTTCGCCGAGACGCTCAGTTTTATGTGGTGCGGCACCAGTATCATCGAGGTTCGAAGTCTCATGTCGTCACTGTCGCTTTGATGAGTGCCGTCGCTTATTTGCGCCAAGGCGGTATGCGTCGTGTCAAGCTCCAGAGCTCCGCTTGCCGCCAGTGCGCTGCTGTCCGGTTGCTCGTGGATTATGTTGCCCATTATCTCGTTGCAGTCTATGGTGTCCGCGTCGAGGCCGAGGTTCAGTGTCACTTGCCTCCGGTCCCTTATTGATGAGAACAAGTTGCTTACGTGTCCTTTAGCGCGCACAGTCGTATGTCCCGACGAGATGTCGACGTGGTTCACGTTGACAGAGTCTCCGTCAATCGTCATCCGGAAGTTGCTCGTTTTCACAATCTTTCGGAAGAATGTCGGCATGGCGGAGAGGTGAGCGTATTCCAGCGATGCCGTAGTGTGCCATGCCGTGTCGTTTTTCAT
>CAKVCS010000116.1 GCA_934725785.1 uncultured Bacteroidales bacterium
GGGGTGCTTGGGACATCAGCGTAGCCCGCCGACGCCCCGCTCTCCTTGACGATGCGGTCGACGTCGCCCATGGCGAAGACCATCACATCGCCAAACCCGTTGACGAGCTTAATCTGGTCGGGCGTGACCTCGACGACGGAGCCATGTATTATAGACCCGTTTTTAAGATAGACGACCTCCGGCAAGACAGCTTGCGCAAAAGCTTGGAGGCTGAGCAGCACCGCGACGGCAAATAGAAGAATCCTCATAAAGACACGTTAAAGAAGCAAGCGGCGCGAGCCACGGGCGAGCCGAAGGCGCGCCACAGACTACAAGCCCCGCCTGTCGCAAATATAGTAATAAACGCGGCAAGTAATCATAAAAGGGAAAGACGCGAGCATAAGTATCGCATGAGTAAAACAGAAGAGAGAAACGCGAAAAAAGACATTCCCCGAAAGCCATAAAACCTGGCCTCCGGGGAATGTGAGAATGGCGCAGAACCACCTATTGGTTAAGAGTACAGAAGGCCTCGCCCCCACCTGGCAGCGACACCTTGACGGTTACTTTCTCGGCATGTCCGACGCCTCGGATGATGATTTGCGCATTGCCCATGAAGCTTGAAATTTGGGCCGTGCGGGCGTCTTGTCCTGGCGAAGGCCTCTCTTGCGCCTTAAACCCGGGGTCTCCATTGCCCCACCCAAGAATCTCAGCCGGGCCGGATACCTCGACATTTAGCCTCTCGCAGGCGTCCGGCACCGTGCGCCCTTTCTTGTCTTTGAGCGTGACGTCAATGACAACGCACTCTTGGCTGCCGGCTATCGTATTCTTGCTTGCCTCGAGAGCTAACGCCTCGGCTTTGCCGGTGGTCTCCACCCTGACGGTCTTCACTCGTTTTCCGCCCTTGAAGCCTCGAGCCTCAAGCCTGCCGGGACGGTAGGTGGTGGACCAGACAAGATGGCCGTCCTTCTCCATCTTCTGCCGGCCGAGGCTCTTGCCGTCTTGCAGTAGCTCAACCTCGTCCATGTTGGAATAGCACCAGACCTCCACAGCCTGCCCCTCCCTGCCCTTGAGATTCCAATGCGGGAAGATGTGGAGGATGGGCTGCGGCGTCCATGCGGCCTTGAGATAGAAAGCCTCGTCCTTGGGGAACCCGCAGTAGTCGAGAATGCCGAACTGCGAGCCCGTGGCAGGCCACTTCATCGGGTTGGGCTCGCCACGGTAGTCGAAGCCTGTCCAGTAGAAGAGCCCGGCGGCCCAGCCGTTGTCGCGGTAGAACTTCCACCCCCGCTCTATGACGTTTTTCTCGTGGCCCTCGCGGCTCTCGCCCTCCATGTTGATACTCTTCATCCATCCGCGGAGGGAGTCGGTCTCGTAGACGTTGCGCGTGCCGCATGCGCTGGTCTCCTCGGTCCCGACGACCACCCAGTCGGGGTATGCCTTGTGACGGTTGCCGACATCGTTCTGGACGATATAGTTATAGCCGTGGATGTCGACCTGCTTGGTGAGGCCGAAGCCTCCGGAGTTGCCGTACGTGTAGAGCCTCGTGCTGTCAACCTTGCGGGCGAAGTCAATCATTGTGCGGGCAATCTTCTCGCCCTTGACGTCGCTCTCGATCCACCACTCCTCATTGCCGATGCTCCAGAGGATGACCGAAGGGTGATTCCTGTCGCGCTCAATCATTTTGCGGAGCAGGTCAAGGTGCTCCGTGTTGACCCCCATGAGCCTGTTCTCGTCAATAATCAGCATGCCGAGCGAGTCGCAGACATCGAGCATGGCCGGGGTGCCCGGGTTGTGCGAGAGGCGGATGGCGTTCATGCCCATCTCCTTGAGCTTATTGACCTTGTAGACCCACAGGTCTTTCATCACCGCCGTGCCGACGCCCGCATGGTCAAGGTGAAGATCCGCCCCGACAATCTCCACGCGCCTGCCGTTGAGCAGGAATCCGTCGGAGGTGTTCCAAGATATGGTCCGCAGCCCAACCTTAGTCTCCACCTCGTCTTTCACCATGCCGTCGGCTGTCAGTGTCGTCTTGAGCGTATAGAGGTAAGGGTCGTCAACGCTCCACAGGCGCGCATCGGGGACATTGAGCTGGCCGACACCTTGCGCCACGACCTTCCCATTGGCGTCGCGGAGGGTGTTGGCGACAGAGCCCGATGTGGCCTTGACCTCCACTTTGAGCCGGCCGTCGGCCCACGTGGCGAAGACATCGTCAATGTGGTGTTCCTTGTCCCTCGTGACGAGGAACACGTCGCGGTAGATGCCCGCGCCCTCATAGTACCAGCCCTCCTCGGTTGACGCGTCGCAACGCACGGTCAAGACATTGTCTCCGCCATAGTTAAGGTACTCGGCCACGTTGTACGTCTGACGCGCGTATCCGCTGACCTCGTGACCCATGTAGAATCCGTTGCAGAAGACCTGCGCGTTGCGGAATATACCCTCGAACTGGACGTATATGTCGCGCCCCTCGTCCTCTTTTGGCACAGAGAAGTGATGCCTGTACCACCCGATGTTGTTTTGCGGATAGCGCCATCCCACTTGCTTATAGCCGTGCGAGTGGCTCGCCTCGGCCGCGAAAGGGAGGTCGACCACCCAGTCGTGCGGCAGGGTCACCCTCTGCCAGGCGGAATCGTTGAAGGCGGGATTCGCCGGGCCCTGGTTTTGCCCCACGGCCTTGGTGAGGTAGGTGAAATACTCCGTCCCGTGAGTGAAGTCGCGCTCCATGGAGACCCCGTCGCCGAGCGAGAACCTCCAGTCGTCGTTTATAAGCTTAGTCTCGCGCTGCGCCTGCGCTACGGTCAGCCCCGCGGCGAGCATAAGAAAAGTGAACAGCTTCCTCATTATTCCTGTCATTTTTTGTTTCGTTGACGCAAATTTAAAGCTATTCACTCTCTTTGGCGGTACCAAAATGTTAATAAGACTTCCCCATACGCCACCTGGCCGACAGTGGCGCAGGCCAAGGCGAGCGCGCATTGGCGCAGGCACAGAGCTCCGGTCGTCAGACCCCCATCTTCATGAGCCTGACCGCCGACGACATAAACGACTTGAGCTCGGGGCAGTCGGACAGGAGGATATCCTGGCTGGACCCCTCCCACTTTTTGTTACCGCTCTCGATGAAGACGATATGCTCGCCTATGGTGAAGACCGAGTTCATATCGTGAGTGTTAATGATGGTCGTGATGCCGGCCTCGTGCGTAATTTCAGAAATGAGAGAGTCTATGACGCCGCTCGTGACGGGATCGAGACCCGAGTTGGGCTCGTCGCAGAATAGGTAGCGCGGCCCCTGGACAATGGCTCGGGCTATGGCGACGCGCTTTTGCATGCCTCCGGAAATCTGAGCGGGGAACAGCCCGTCGGCTACGGCCTCCATATTGACGCGGCGGAGGCACTCCTTAGCCCTCTTGTCCCTCTCGGCCGCAGTGAGGTTGGAGAACATGTCGAGCGGGAAACGGACGTTCTCGAGCACGGTCATATAGTCGAAGAGAGCCGACCCCTGGAAAATCATGCCGATCTCCTGCCGGAGGCGCAGCCTGTCCTTGCGCCCCATCCGCGTGGTGTCGCGCCCGTCGTAGAGGATGGAGCCGAGCTCGACATCATAGAGTCCGACGAGGCTCTTGAGCAGCACGGTCTTGCCCGAACCGCTCTTGCCGATAATGAGATTGGTCTTTCCGTCCTCAAAGACAGACGATATGCCGTGCATGACGGTCCGACCGTTAAAGGTCTTGTATATGTCTTTCGCCTCAATCACAGCCTTGAATCCTTTAGCCCGAGCGCGCCGCCGCCCTACGTGAGCATGAGCTGCGTGACGAGCAGGTTGACCATAAGAATAGAGATGCAGCTCACGACGACGCTCTTTGTCGACGCCCGCCCAACGTCAAGCGCGCCTCCGCGGACATTGTATCCGAAGAAGGACGACACGCTGGCAATTATGAACGCGAAGAGCGTGCTCTTGAACAGGGAGTAGAAGATGTAGAAGGAGCGGAAAGTGAAGTGAAGCCCGTAAATGAAATCGTCCGACGGGACCATCCCCGTGGCGAAGCCCGACGCCCACCCGCCCACGATGCCGATGCACATGGAGTAACAGACGAGCAGCGGGACAGAAATAACCATAGCCGCAACCTTTGGCGCGGCGAGATAGGCCGCAGAGTTGATGCCCATGATGTCGAGAGCGTCGATCTGCTCCGTTATCCTCATGGTGCCAATCTCGGACGAGATGTTGCTGCCGACCTTCCCGGCCAGGATGAGGCAGACGATGGTGGACGAGAACTCGAGCACGATGGTCTCTCGGCTGGCGTAGCC
>CAKVCS010000117.1 GCA_934725785.1 uncultured Bacteroidales bacterium
CTATTGTGCTCATGTCGTGAATGGGGAAGTAGAGTATTATCGCTTTCTTCACCCACTCGTTTACGGTCCAGTGCTCACCGCTCTCGTCGGGCGTCGCGCAGCGCAACTCTCCCTTGTCGAGCAGGTCTACAATCCGGTCTATCCCCTGGCGCACTTCCGCCTTTTGCAGCAACGTGCGGTCCGCCCAAGCGGCTTCGGCCAATTCTCTCAGTTCTTCCATTTATCTTTAGGTTAGGTTATGTTTGTTGCCTGTCTCGCCGTCTTGTCTGCCGCCTGGGCGGCTTACAGCCTCAGCTTCTCCAGCTGCTCTTTTATCCGGCGCTTCTTGTTGTTCTCGAACTTGTCGAATAGGTGTTTCAGCAGGTCGAAGTACAGCGTCACGTAGAACACGCCGATGAACAGCCATATAACTATGCAGTTGAACACGGTTGTGGGTATCAGCGCGCCACCAATCCTCTTCGCGGGGGAGTAGAGGTGAGCGCGGCCATACCTGTTCTCGGGGGTGTCGTATATGGGCTGGCGCTTGCGCACCATTTTGTCCGCATACACGGCTATCTGCTCAAACTTGTCTTTTCCTTGCGCCAGCCGGCTAAGCGCGTCGTTGGTGCTGGCGTGCTTGAGCTGCGCCAACGCCTCGGCCGAGCCGAGCTGGCCCACGAGCGATTGAGCTATGCTGTCGCTCTGCTCTGTGGCTTCGCGGAACTGTTGCTGTGCGGCAGCTTTCAGCCAATTCAAGGCTTGCGCCGTATGTTCCGGCCCGGCCTCGGATGCGTCGACTCTTAGGCTGTCCGGCAGCCTGACGCCCATGGCCTGCTGGACGCGCTCAATCTCCGAGACCACGAGGCTTGCCTTCTTCCCGTCGCCATCTCTCAGGCGGCTTACGTTCTCGATCTCGGGGATCCACGAGGCCGCCGCGTACGATGCCTGGCTCCGTGCCGCCTCGCAGCTGAAGAAGTGGCGCTCGTAAGGGTTGCGAGTGTACTGGTCGACGGCCAATGCCTCGTAGGCCCATCGCGACACCATCGCGTCGCCTATCACCGGTGTGTATTCACGGTTTCCCAAATATGGGTGCAGCCTCTCAAAGTCGACCATCGTGCCGCTGAACACGAGTTGCGGCACCAGGACGAGCGGAATGGATATGTATATGGACACGGCGGTCTTCAATCCGCTGCTTATGTTCAGACCGAATATTATCGCGAAGGCGAATGTGCTGAAAAGCACGCCCACGTGCGCCAGCCACAAGTCGGTGCTTATGCCCATGATGCTGTGCCCGATGCCAACCAGCATGAGGGTCTGGACGAACGACATGACGAAGAGGTTCACGATCTTGGCCGAGAGGTAGGAGGTCCTGCTGAGGTTCAGGAACTGCTCGCGCATGAGCAGTTTGCGGTCTTTTATCATCTCCTCGGCCGAGGTGTTGAGCCCGACGAAGATGGCCACGACTACGCACATGAAGAGGTAGGTCGGCAAGTTCGAGTTTGCGGCCAGAGTGTATACTCCGCTCTCGCCTACGTAGTGCGTCGCCAGGGCGAGGAGAAGTGCCAGGACGGGCACCTCTGTGACGTTAAGGAGTATGTATTGCGTGTCTTTCAGCTTTTTGAGGGCGTCGCGAAGCACGAACGTGGTGAACTGGCTGCGCCTGCTCGGTATGCAATACAGGTTGTCGGGCAGTTTCTCCTTTATGGCGGTCTTCTTGCTCTTCCAGTCGAAGCTGGCCTCGAATTCGTTGCAATACTGCTCGTACCACTCTTTCGGGGTCACCTTGCGCTTCCTTATCAGCTTGCCCGACGGGTCAACCATCCTGGCCTCTATTATGCGAAGCGGCTGCTCCGTCTTGACGTTGCCGCACAGGTAGCACTCGCGTTCCTCGGGGTTCACATAGTGCGCTTTCTTCTTGAAGTACACTATGGCGTTCATCGGGTTGCCGTTATAGACTATGTAGCCCCCCTGGTCAATGACGAGAAGCTTGTCCAGCAGCTTATATATGTCGCTGCTCGGCTGGTGTATGTTGATTATGACAAGCTTGCCCTTCAATACCTGCCTTTTCAGCAGGGACATCACCTTCTCCGAGTCCGAGCTCGACAGCCCGGACGTCGGCTCGTCAACGAAAAGCACCGACGGCTCGCGCATCAGCTCCAGGGCAATGTTAAGTCGCTTGCGCTGGCCTCCGCTCAGCACTTTGTTCAGAGGGTTGCCAACTTTAAGGTCGCGCGCCTCGACAAGGTCGAAGTCCTGGAGGGCCTTCTCTATCAGGAGGCGCTTCTCCTGAACCGACTTGTTGCTGAACAGGAGGCGGGCGTTGAACCATAGGTTCTCGTATACGGTCAGCTCCTCGTTAAGCATGTCGTCTTGCGGCACGTAGCCTATCACGCCCTCAAGCTCGCGCTGGTCGTTCAGCAGGTCATAGCCGTTTATCGTTATGCGGCCGCTGCTTGGCTTGTATTTTCCGCAGAGCAGGTTCATCAGGGTGCTCTTCCCGGAGCCCGACCCTCCCATTATTCCGACAAGCTGCCCGCTCTTGCCAAGGAAGCTGAACGGGTGTATCCCGACGCTGCCGTCCGAGAACTTATACTCCAGGTCCACCGCCCGGTACAGTATGCGCCCCGTCTCAGGGCGGGTTATGAACTTCTCGGCTATATGACCGTAATACACGGGGCGCACGTGGCTCGTGTTCAACACGCAGCCGGGCGACATGGGGTACACCTTGCCCGGGTCGAGACGGTGTCCGCTCAGGTACAGGTTCCTCTCCCCGTTATATCTGAATACGAATGTGTTGGTCGATTTGATGTGCAGAACCCATACGCACACGCCGAACTTGCTTATGTATATGTGCTTTATGTCGGGGTGCAGCTTCTCCGGCTTGCCGTTTATTATCAGCAGGCGGCTCTTGTCCACGACGTTCGCCGGGATCTCGAGGGTGAAGACCTTGAGGTTCCAATAGTCCTCCGGCGGTATCCTCAGCATATCGGCCAGCCCGTCCACGAATCTCTCCTCGTCCGCCCCTATCTCAGGCTTGACGATGTAGTTGAGCATTGCCGAGAGGAGCAGGATCTTCTCGTCGAGGCCAATCTCCATGTTGACGTCGTTGCAAACGACTCCCATCCGGCGGATGTTCTCGTTAGTCTGGGCGTCGCGGGCAGCCTCGTCTTCTGTCTCCGCGTGGCTGTGGAATTTGCTCACGTAGAAGTCGTACCGAGCCAGGAATTTCTTGACGTACTCGGCGTTGAACTGACGAGACAGGTATTCGCCCACTTTCTCGCGCCCTGTCGACAGCGACGCGTGCTTGACGTCTGTCAACAAGGCGAATAATTGCATAAGTGCCTCTAAAAGAACTTCACTCATCTTTATCTTCTCTGTCGGCGTCCAAGCTTTCGGGGTGGCATTTCGCGCCTATTTCGCACCCCAAATATACTCTTATATGTCGTAAAAAGGAAATGCCGTTTTTATTTCTCGTCCTCTGTGTCGTGTTCTTAACGTCAGGCCCTGCCTTCTTTGCAAATGTGTGTGTGTCGACGGGCCAAATGCGTCAGCGGCGCGGGGAGTCTTACGCACCCCCCGCGCCGCTGACGTTATCACAGTTGGTCCCGCTTACTTGCCTTTTGCAAGGTCTTCCAGCATTCTCTTCATGACAGTCTGTATGGAGAAGACGCGGTTCGCGGCTTCTGGAATCACCAGGCTGTTCGGCCCGTCGATGACCTCGTCGGAGACTATCATGTTGCGGCGCACAGGCAGGCAGTGCATGAACTTCGCGTTGTTCGTCCAGCTCATGTGCTCGGCGTCGACCGTCCATGAGCGGTCTTTCGACAGTATCTGGCCATAATGCTCGTAGCTCGCCCAGTTCTTGGCGTATACGAAGTCCGCGCCTTCCATGGCTTTCTTCTGGTCGCGCTCCAGCGTGACGCCGTCCATGATGTCCGGGGCGAGGTCGTAGCCCTCGGGGCATGTCAGCACGAAGTCGACGTCGGGCGCTGCTTTCATCCACTCGGCGAACGAGTTCGGCACGGCCTGCGGGAGGGCTTTGGGGTGGGGCGCCCATGTCATGACGACCTTGGGACGGGCCACGGTCTTGTGCTCCTCTATCGTGAGGAGGTCGGCAAACGCCTGGCATGGGTGGCGCGTCGCGCTTTCCAGCGATATCACGGGGCGGCCGGAGTACTCTATGAACTGCTTGAGTATGGTCTCCTGGTAGTCGAACTCGCGGCTCTCATACCTTGCGAATGAGCGCACGCCTAGTATGTCGCAA
>CAKVCS010000118.1 GCA_934725785.1 uncultured Bacteroidales bacterium
GGCATCGCCCCAGCGTCCCTCAGTATAACGGTAATAGTGGTTCGCCCTGGCAATGTTGACGCTTTCTATCTTATTGAGAGCAGCAGCGCCCTCAACAGCGCCTTTTGTATAATCCGCCACCCGCTTAGCAGCGAAGTCGCTGTCGGACCTTATGAAGACGCGCAGGAGATTGGGACGGCCACGGAGGACGAAATCGGCGCATCGGCCAATGATGACGCAAGGCTTGGCGCCGGCCACGGAGCGTATGAAGCGACTTTGCGAGACAAAGAGCCGGTCGTCGGTCGAAAGGACGGCGCCCTGCGGGATGTCGTTGCCCATTATGAGCATCTCGAGAAGACGGGGCGTAGATATGTTTTGCTCGCGCTCGGCGACCTCGCTTGGGGCGATACTCATCTCGTGAGCCGCCTCGCTGATGAGCGCATCGTCATACAAGTCAACGCCGAGCTTATCAGCCACGAGCCGCCCCACCTCGCGGCCTCCGCTGCCATATTGGCGCGAAATGGTGACGACCAGCGGTTGCGCCCCCGAATATGACACACCGGCCCCTGGTTCTTTTGGAAAGTTCAGCAAACGGTCGAACCAGCCAAGGTGCGGGCTAAAGATTCGCACCATGACGCCAATGTAGACCATAGAGATGATGGTCCCGGGCCCCACGATGTCCCACCTCCATGTTCCGAAGAACACTGTGCTACAGGCCAGGCCAAAGCAAACGAGCGTGGTGTCGACGACAATCTTGACCTTGCTAAACTCTCGCCCCGAGACCTTGGCAATCGCCACTTGTATGCCCTCGCCAGGCATCATGACGGAACGGCATCTCACTTCGCAAGCCACCCCTAAACCCATGACAACGCCAGCCACAGCCACAAGAAAAAGGCCCCAAGCCACCCCCGCAGGCCCACCGCCTGCCGAAAGTGGCGCAGTGAGGGTCATGTTGGCATCAAGGAAAACGCTAAAGAGAAAGCCTACTACCAATTGGAATAGTTGGACGGGCTGATATCGGCGGCGAAGAATGAGAACCTGAAGGACAACAAAGATGGCGTTCATCACAATGGTGTAGCCGCCAACAGTGAGCGGAGGCACGCGGAAACCACCGACGCAGACTCCGCCGAGACCAGCCGTGCTCCAGACAAGCGGAGTGACAGATATGGCCGAAGAACCAAGATTAGACCTTATGAAAAGCGCGACGCCAAACGCCATGACATAAAGCGCCGCAAGAAGCAACAGCTGTTGCCTAAAGAAGAACAGTATCTTTCCTCTACCCATTACAATAACATATGTTTCTCTACCACCTCCTCATCAGGAGGCACGCGAAGATACTGAAAATGGCACATCAAAGACTCGCCCCCCTCCTGCAGCGCAAGAAGGGGGCACGCCATAAAGCAGAAAGCCGAACGTCAGAGCCGGTGGCTCACAAGACACCTCTTTGGGAGGCTAAAACTCATATGACACGCCGATGGACCCGAATATAGGATACATGGTCTGCTCAATGGTCTTGAAGTCCGAATGAAACACCCCCGTAAGCCCCCACGAGAGGTTCACGAAAGCGCCAAGATGCTCACAAAACCGCCAATCGGCATCAGCCGCCAGGCCGAACTGGCACTTGCGCATGGAGTCGGCAAAATCATAGTCTCCACGCGTATCCTTATCGCTGCCCACGATGACCTTCGCCCCCGTGGGCAGCCCCTTGCGAATATACCCGTCATACGCATAGCCAGAGAATTCGCCATTGATGAGGAACGAGACATAGGGGCCGACTTTCACTCGCACCCTCCGGACGTCGAGAGCGGCCATAACGGGTATTGACACCATCCACTCGTCGACCTCTGTGATGACATTGCCAGTGAAGAAGCCTTTCAATTGATCCTTGCCCTGACGGAACTCCATAGAGTAGTTCTTGACCTTGGCATCGGTCTTCATTCCCTTGTTCTCAACCTGCACAGAGGCACTGACTCCCCAAAGGCTCGACAGGCGGACATGAGCACATCCACCCACAAGGACATTAGCCCGCGGGTTGAAACTGTTCAGCCCGCGGATGGACGCCGGAATCCCGAGCGGTGTAGCCGCACCGACCTCGTAACCGACTCTTGCAGAAAAAGAGAGTGCCCTGGCATCGTCCTGCGCCGACGCGTCGAAAGTCAAAAGAGCCAGGGCTATGGCGGACATCACCGCCCTATATGAAAAGTTAATCCTCATTTTTCTCGTCATCATAATCGTTACAAACCAGGCAAACGCTGTCTATGCAAAGCGTGCTTCCGACAGCCCCCTCGAACAGGTCACCGTCCTTACTTGACGAAAAGACCATGGCAAGGCTGTAGCCCTTGTTAGCCAAAATCTGCCGGTCGATAACCGCAGAATATGTGAAGTTGACGCGGAAAAGAGTCCAATCATCGTGAGCGGGCACGTCGTCCACAATGGCGGTGGCCACGATATGGGAATTGGTCAAGACGTCGTTCCCGTCCAAGACGACGCTGCCGCCATCGTCATCCTCGTTTCGATACATGACAGCATATATGGAGCCGCGGTCTTCCCGCCCCTCCACGACGTTCATATGGACATCAGTAAACACATCGCCAGGCTTATATTTATAGTAACCCTCAAAAGCCACAGGGGCGAAGGTCGTAGGCAGCCCGAACTTGGTCGCGGACAGCGCATCAATCAATGCGGTCTCGACCTGGAACTTGCCGATGAACAGGTTGCCCGCCGCGATAGGCTTGTTGAACAGCGCGCCAAGGTCGCCAGTGCTCTTCGTCGTCAGCCTCACGCCCTTGCCCTCGTAACCCTCGTTAAGGACGGCGGTGGGATATTCATCGGCGTTAGCCTTGTTATTCACTATGGCGTATCCGCCGTTGGCCGTAGACCAATTGTAGAGAGGCGAGCCGGAGGGCGAAAAGTCGGTCCATGAGGAGAACGTCGCATAGTCGAGCGCAACGTCATATGGATTCTCAAAATCGAAGAACGTGACCTCGCCGCCCATTGAAGACTCAATGATAACGGACACCTCATAACGCCGCTCATACTTGCCATCCTCCGACCTCACGGTGTAGGCGACAGCCCCCGCGGAGAAGTCTTGCGGCACACCGTCGGCAGGCTCTATTGTAGCCCCCGGCGAGATTCGGAAATGCGGCGCGAGGGAAGTGACATCGGCCAACGGCCGGACGTGGAAAACAGGCGTAGTCTCCACCGAAGAGAGCGAGACGAGCGTATCCTTGTCATTGAAAAAGACAGCGGACGGGGCGGATATGGAGAAATAGACCTGCTCAATGTCGCACTCCGCATTGAGAGGCTCGTCCTTAAAGCAACTGGAAAGCACGGTCGCAGGAAACAGCGAAAAAAGCAGAGACTTAAAGAGGAGTGAGGTTTTTAGGCGCATTAGCAACATAGTATTTTGCGGCTAAAGTAGCACTAAAACGACCAAAACAGGTGGGTTTTCTCTAAAACAATGCAAAAAATGGAGTTACGCCACAACATGAGTTAACATTGGCGTTTTTTAAGTACATTTGAGGAAAATAGTGGCGACTGCCATAACTGTGACAGAAAATGAAAGCGAAAAAGAGATTCAAGAAGCTAAAGAGCTCGGCCATAAGCCGAATGAAACAAATAAAGCATGGGCGTATGGGTCTGCAGATGAAGATGCTGCTGCTGCTCAGCGCCTTCGCCCTTATGCTGGGGACGATAAACACCGTAAACATGGTCGTCGGCGCGAGGTTCATCTTCAGCGATTATTTCGGGATTCAGCTTACGCGCTTGACGGCGGGCGTCAAATCAGACATATTCGAGGGCGCGACATCCGTAGACAGGTATTTCAACACGCTTGAGGCCAACCACCAGGCGGAGGTGGACTCCCTCCGCTCAGGAAACAGCGCGCCGCTCGCCCACGTGATGAACGAGATGGCCGTGGCCGCGGCATATTACGGCTATTACATACTTAAGCCAGACGGCACCATCTTGGAGTGCACAGAGGGGCATGCAGGCCTCAACAGGGGTGGGAGCGCCACGGCCGTGATTGAAGAGCTGAGGGGCGACCGTCACATAGGCTTCGCCGAGGTGGGCGGCTTCGGCCTGTGCTCGGTGGTGAGCCGCACCATATACCAGAGCGACGGAGAAACAGCCGCCGCCGTGATTGGCGTGATACTGAGCAACCTCAACGACAAATCGTTCATGGATGGCATGAAAAGCCGCTACCAGGTCGAGATGGCCCTTGTGAAGAACAGCAAATTCGCGGTGACGACCATCCTC
>CAKVCS010000119.1 GCA_934725785.1 uncultured Bacteroidales bacterium
CTCATACCTTGCGAATGAGCGCACGCCTATTATGTCGCAATATGAGCCGATTACGGGAATGGCCTCGCGCAAGTGCTCCGTCTTGTCGCCGTCCATCACCACGCCCATCTCGGTCTCCAGCTTCCAGCTGTCTTTGTCTATGTTGAGGACTATGGCGTGCATGCCAAGGTTTTGGGCGGCCACCTGCGAGCTGAGGCGGGTGCGGAGGCTCGAGTTGAAGAACACGAGTATGATTGTCTTGTTCTTGCCCAGCTCCTGCCATGCGAATGGGGTCGCCTTCACTTGCTTGGCTTCCTCAATGGCCTTGCCGAGGTCGCCTATGTCTCCTACTGTCAGAAATTGTTTCACGTTGCTGTTTTTTATTATGTTTGAAGCCTTGCCGTCATCTCCCGCCCTGTGCCTAAAGGGCGTCGAGCAGGGTTGTCAGCTTGTTCGAGTTTGAGCCTTTTACAAGGATGCAGAGGCCCGTCAGCCTCTTGGCTGTTTCCCGGGCGTCTTCTGTGCGGTCGAAGAACAGGAAGTCCGGATGCTGAGCAGAGAATTTCTTGAATTCGGGGCCTATTAATATTGCGCTTCTCAGCCCCATCCTCTCCAGGCGGAGCAGCACTTTCTCGTGTTGCGTGTCTTGTTCTTCGCCAAGCTCGCGCATCGCGCCGAGAATCACGGCCTTGTTTGGCCTTGATGATGATTCCAGGTTGTCCAGGGCGGCGCTCATGCTGCTCGGGTTGGCGTTATAGGCGTCTACAATCAGGTGGTTCCTGCCTGTCTCGACAATCTGGCTGCGGCTGTTTGTCGGCTTATACTCGCTAATTGCGTCGTGTATGTCCTGTGGCTCTATCCCATAGTATGCGCCTACTGTCGCGGCCGCAAGTATGTTGGCAAGATTGTATTGCCCTGTCAGTTTGGTCTTTATCTCGCCTATGCCGTCGATGCAGACCGTCAAGGTGTCCTCTCCTGTCTGCTTGACCGCGCCTCTGGAATACTCAACCGTGTTGGAGTACGCGCCGAGCATTTCGGTGAGGTTTCTGTTTGTGCTGTCGATGAACACGATACCCAACCTCCTTTTCAAGTAGTCGTATAGCTCGCCTTTCGTCTTCTTCACGCCCTCGAATGATCCGAAGCCCTCTATGTGGCCTATGCCAACGTTAGTTATGAGGCCTGCCGATGGTTGGGCTATTTTGACCAGGTCGGCTATCTCGTGCAAGTGGCTCGCGCCCATCTCTACCACGGCTATCTCGTCCTCTGGCTTTATGGACAGCACGGTCAGTGGCACACCTATATGGTTGTTCAGGTTGCCCCGGGTTGCCGCTGTGCGGTATTTTTTCTGCAGCACAGCCGCAATGAGCTCTTTTGTGGTTGTCTTTCCGTTCGTTCCGGTTATGCCGACAACGGGTATGCCCATGCGCCTCCTGTGCGAGGCCGCCAGGTCTTGCAGGGTGGCGAGCGTGTCTTCGCATACGTATGCCCGCTCGTCGTTGGCGTACGAGGTGTCTGAGGTTACCGCGTAGGCTGCGCCGCGCTCGAAGGCCTGACCCACCAGAGCGTTGCCGTCGAAGTTCGCCCCTTTGAGGGCCACGAACAGGCAGCCTGCGGACATTGTCCGCGTGTCTGTCGAGACGCCCGAGCTGCGCGCGAACGCCTTGTATAAATCTTCCATTGTATCCATCGCATTGCTAAGATAGCTTTTTTCTTTTTGACGCGATGGGTAGCTGCGGGCTGTTTATTTATTTGCTGTGCTTCCCTGATGCTGTTTGCGCCTTCGCCTTGACTGCCGGGATGGCACATGTCGCATTACCTTAATATTTCGTGATATGTGCAATTTCTCAGAAGCCATAAATATGAATATGATTTTTTTTGCTTTGTTTGCAAACGTTTTCGCTAATAAACAGGGAGCACCTCCTTCCTTAATTATGCAATAAATTTATCTGATTATATGAAGAGCGCTTTTTTTGCATTGTCGGCAATGTTTGCTACAACGATTGCAGCCTCGGCCGAGGTAGCTTTGCGCGATAGCAAGGGTTGGTTCGAGAGCTGTTTCGTGTCGTGGGCCAATGAGTCCGACTTTGACGGGTATAATGTCTATGTGAAGCCTTCCGATGGAGAGTGGCGCATGCTCGACGCCATGCTCGTCCGCAACTATGGGGATTATGGCCGAGCCGACGCTGTCGGCCTTAAGGCTGGCAAATACAGCCTCAAGGTCGTGCCGAAAAAGAATGGCGAGGAGTCAGTGGCAGACGCGACGGTGACGCCCGAGCTCGATGTCCGTCCATACGACAGGACTGGTTTCGCCCATTTCGGATGGAATGGCGGAGTAGGCGCATACAATAACGACGGCACTCTCAAGGCCAACGCGCGCGTCATATACGTCTCCGCCCAGACGGCCAAGACGGTCACGGCCGTTGTCAACGGTGTGGAGCAGAAGGGCCTTCAGGCCATTCTCGACGCCTACGAGAAAGGCAAGGCCGAAGATCCACTGGCCATAAGAATTGTCGGCAAGGTGTCTCTCTCCGACCTCGATTACATCAAGAGCAATGAAGAGGGTCTCAACCTCAAGGGCAAGGACAACAGCGTCACCGCAAACGTCAACATTGAGGGCGTCGGAGACGACGCCACCATCCATGGCTTTGGCGTGCAGTTCGAGAAGACGCAGTCTGTCGAGATCCGGAATGTTGCCTTCATGTGCGCCATAGACGATTGCCTGTCCATAAAGAAGAGCAAGCACGTATGGGTGCACAACAATGACTATTTCTACGGCAGCACCGGCGGCGACGCCGACCAGGCCAAGGGAGACGGCTCTATCGATGTCAAGGACGATTCGCAGTACATCACCTACTCCTACAACACTTTCTGGGACTCTGGCAAGATGAGCCTCTGCGGAATGAAGAGCGAGACCGGCCCTAACTTCATCACCTATCACCACAACTGGTTCAACCACTCCGACAGCCGTCACCCGCGCGTCCGCACCATGAGTGTCCACGTCTATAACAATTACTACGACGGCGTGGCCAAGTATGGCGTAGGCGCGGCTAAGTCGTCAGATGTCTTTGTCGAGGCCAATTATTTCCGCAACACTAAGTACCCTATGCTCACGTCGCTTCAGGGGTCAGACGTCAGCTGGGGCAACGAGGGGACTTTCTCCAAGGAGCCTGGGGGCGTCATCAAGGCGTTCAACAATGTCATGGTCGGCGCGTTCACCTACGTGCCTTATGCGGCTGAAAAGTTCTATAAGGCTGGCGTTGAGGTCGACGCCGACATCGACACCAAGTCTCATTTCGACGCCTACGAGGTGGTCAACAGGGAGGAGCCGGTGCCGGCCGAGGCCCATGCCCTCTCGGGTGGGCACGTCTACAATAATTTCGACACGGATGCGAGCCTCATGTACTCGTGCGTGCCAGACGACCCGCAGTCTGTCCCGACAACCGTCACCGGCTGGCTCGGAGCCGGACGCATGGGGCATGGCGATTTCCAGTGGACGTTCGATAACGCGACAGAGGACGAGAACTATGACGTCATTAAGGAGCTTAAGGCCGCAATAGTCGCCTACGAGTCCAAGCTCGTCAACTTCTATGGCGCATCGGGGTCAGGCAGCAACGAGTCCGGCTCTGACAATGGCGAGGGCTCTGGCTCGAGCAGCGGGTCGGACAATGGAGGCTCAACGGGCGGTGGCTCCTCAAGTCCGTCCGTCGACTCCGATTGGATCTGTTTCTTCGATGCCGAGGATAAAGCCCCGTCGTCCGCCAATTTCAAGTCGACCGGCAGCAAGTTCAGCCTCTCCACATCCAAGGGCTCCATCGTCGTCAATGACGAGACCTATAGCACATGCCTCAAGCTCGAGAGCGGGACTAAGCTGTCGTTCTCTTTGCCCGAGGCGGCAACAGTCTACTTCTATTTCGGAGCAGATCAGACCGCGGCCATGAAGCTCGACGGCGATAAAGTCACAGAATCAGAAAGCGTATACATCGCCACGCTCGAGGCCGGCGACCACTATATAGAGAAGAGCGACTCGCGGAATCTCTATCTCATTGTGGTCGAGTTCGCGCAGGAGCCCACCACCGTGTCGCCCGCAGCCTTCCCGGGTGCCAAGCCCGCCTCCTATTTCACCATCGATGGCAGGCCGTGCGACGCGTCTAAGTGCGGGGTCGTCATTCAGGTCTCTGTCGGCGACAATGGCGTGCGCCGCGGCGTCTTGAGGGTCAACAAGTAACTCTCCCAACC
>CAKVCS010000120.1 GCA_934725785.1 uncultured Bacteroidales bacterium
CTTTCTACGTCATCGGGTCGGTCGTAGGGCCACACCCCTACCCGGACCTCGTCGCGCGCCTCCAAAGCATCATAAGCAAGGAGACCAAGCAGCAGGTGAGGGAGCAGACGGGCAAAGACCTGCCGGACTACGTCATAGCGTGCATTGGCGGCGGCAGCAACGCGGCTGGCTCCTTCTACAATTTCCTCGATGACGAGAGCGTGCGCCTCGTTGCCGTAGAGGCCGCCGGGCTTGGGCTCGACTCGGGCGAGACCGCGGCGTCCATAGCGCGAGGCACGGAGGGCGTCATCCATGGCAGCCGCACAATGCTCATGCAGACCGACGACGGACAGATCACCGAGCCATACTCCATCTCCGCAGGGCTTGACTACCCGGGCGTCGGGCCGCTCCACGCCTACCTCGCCGAGCAGGGACGCGCCACAGTTCTCGCCGCGACGGACCAGGAGGCGCTCGATGCCGCCAGGCTCATCACGCTCAAGGAGGGTATCATCCCGGCGCTCGAGAGCGCGCATGCGCTGGCCGCGCTGCCAAAGCTCAAGTTTAAGAAGGACGACCTCGTGGTTGTCACCGTCTCCGGCCGAGGCGACAAGGATATGGACACATATATGAAGAGGCTGTTCTGAACCTAGCATTCAAGAGTTTACACGATGAATCGGATTGACGATATCTTTAGCAAGAGAGAGGGGTTGCTCTCCATATATTTCACGGCGGGCTATCCCGCCATTGACGACACCGTCCGGGTGCTCCGGGCCCTTGAGAGGGCGGGGGTCGATTTTGTCGAGATCGGCATGCCTTTCTCCGACCCGTTGGCCGATGGCCCTGTCATCCAGCGCGCCAGCCTCGACGCCCTCAGGGCGGGCATGAGCGTCAAGAAGCTCATGGCGCAGCTTGAGGGCATTCGCTCCGAGGTCTCAATGCCAATAATACTTATGGGCTACATTAACCCGGTCTTGCACTATGGCATGGAGAAGTTTCTCGATGACTGCAAGTCGCGTGGAGTCGACGCGCTTATTCTCCCCGACCTCCCGTGGGACGAGTATCTCGATCACTATAAGGCTATGATGGACGAGCGCGACATCCGCTTCATCCCGCTCATCGCCCCGCAAACGCCCGATGAGAGGATACGTAAGATCGACCAGGATGCGCAAGGCTTCATTTATATGGTCGCCTCGGCCGGCATAACGGGCAACATAAAGACGAGTGTCGACTACCGCACGAAGTATTTCGAGCGCGTCAAGTCGCTCGGTCTGCGCAACAAGCGTATGATAGGTTTCGGCGTTAAAGACAAGGCGGGCTTCGACCACGCCTGCGCGCATGCGTCCGGGGCCATCATTGGCACGGCCTTCGTCAACTACATCAAGGCGAACGGCGTCTCCGACGAGGCTGTCGCGCGTTTTGTCAAGGGCATAAGGGGGTGAGCCCCCGCCATTGGGATTATAAAAAGTGAGCAGCGCGGCTTCGCATGGCGAGGCCGCGCCGCTTTCGCTCTGTCGTGAGGGTGGGGGGCTACCCCCTCACCCGCTTATAGAGGTCCACGGCGTACAAGTCCGTCATCCCGGACACCGTGTCCACTGCGCTCATTATCTTGTCATATACGCACGCCTCCGGCCCAACTCTGTATTGCTCGGGGATGAACGGCAGCAAGAGCTTTGAGTAATAAATGTCTTGCTCCATGAGTGCGCTGATGAACTTGTCCATCAGTGTGCCTATTATGGCGAAGCCCGTCAGCTCTATCTGCGCGACGCTTTGATGTCTGTATATCCGCTCCACAGCCGTGGAGGCCATCGTCTCCATCGCTTCCCGGGGTCTGCCGTCCAGGTGGGCTATCAGCGATTTCCTGAACGTGCCGGACATGATGTCGCCAATGTTGTCGCAGAAGATGCGTGTCGCCTCGCGCACCATGAGGCCTATGAACATCGTGCGCATATACGCCACCTGCTCGTGCTTGTCCGTCACCACGTTGCACACGTTGTCAAGGTTGCGGTATGCGTCACCGTCTTCAGAGTGGTCAAAGAATCGCATGTACAGGTCGCGCGTCTCGTCATAGTTGAATATCCCCAGCCTGTAGGCGTCCTCGACGTCCATGGCCTGGTAGCATATGTCGTCCGCCGCCTCCACGAGGTACACCAGCGGGTGGCGGGCGTATTCATGCCTCTCCGGGTCTGTCATCGGGATGCCGAGAGTCTCCATTATGCTCGTGAATGTTCCCGCGTCCTGCTGAAAGTACCCGAATTTCTTTACGCCGACCGATGGCCGCGGGTATTTGATGATCGAGGCGAGGGTGGGGTATGTCAGCGAGAATCCGCCGCGCCTGCGGCCTGCGAACGAGTGGCTCAGCAGGCGGAACGTGTTGGCGTTGCCGTCAAAGTTCTCCACGTCCGCCAGCTGCTCTTTGCTCAGATGGTTGACGAGGCTCCGCCCCTCGCCGTTGGTGAAGTAGTGTTGTATGGCGCTCTCTCCCGAGTGCCCGAACGGCGGGTTGCCCATGTCGTGCGCAAGGCTCGCCGCCGACACAATGTCGCTTACGGACATTGCCATTTCGGGGTCAATCACCCCCATGCGCGTCATAGCCTCCGCCACGCTACGCCCCAGCGACCGCCCGACGGAGGCCACCTCGATGCTGTGAGTCAGCCTGTTGTGTACGAATACCGATCCGGGCAGGGGGAAGACCTGAGTCTTGTTCTGGAGCCGGCGGAACGGGGCGGAGAATGTTATGCGGTCATAGTCGCGCATGAACTCCGTGCGAGAATGCTCCATCCGCGGCGTCTGCTTGCCTGTGCGCTGCGCGATGAGCAGGTCTTCCCATCTCATCTTTCTTTTTGTGTGTCAGTTTGCTTCTCGTATGCCTGGCCGGGGTTAGTTCCCCAGCTCCGACACGAATTTTATCCTCACCAGGCGGATCAGCTCCTCTGGGTACTCGTCCTCCTCCAGCTCGTCCATGGCCAGCTTCATCGAGTCGTCCTCCGCCTCTTTGAAATACATGAAGACGTCGTCTATCTGATCCTGGTCATACTGGGCTTTCAGGTAGTAGTCCACGTTTAGCTTTGTGCCGGAGTACACAATGGCCTCCATCTCCTTTATAAGCTCGGCCATGGTCAGCCCTTTGCTCTTCGCCAGGTCTTCCAGGTTCACCTTGCGGTCCACGCCCATTATTATCGCCACTTTGTTCTTCGACTTGTTGGCGACGGTTTTAATGACCGTGTCCTGAGGCCTCTCTATCTCGTTCTCTTCTACATATTTGGCAATGAAATCCACAATGGCCTTGCCGAACTTGCGAGCCTTCCCCTCTCCCACGCCCGGGATGTTTTTCAGCTCGTCCGTAGTCTTGGGGTAATACGTGGCTATGGCCTCAAGCGCGGGGTCCGAGAATATGACGTGCGGCGGCAGGTTCAGCTTCTGCGCCATGTCATGCCGCATGGCCCTGAGCGCGCCGAGGGCCACCTCGTCAAGGGCCGACGTCCCGCCGCTCTGCTGGGCCTCCTCGTCGTCCGTATCGGCAAAGTCCCTGTCCATGCAGAACATTATCGGCTCCTTGTCTTTCCCAATCTCGCCTGCGTTGGCGCCAAGGCGCAGCAGGCCGTAGCTCTCAATGTCTTTGCCTATGTACCCGGCCACGATCGACTGCCGAAGGACGGATGTCCAGTAGCGCCTGTCGTGTCCAGAACCATGCCCGAACAGCTCGTGCGAGGCGTGACCGTATGACTTTATCTGGTCTGTGGCCACACCCATCACGAAGTCAATGATGTATTCCGCCTTATACCTGTTGTTGAACTCGCCTACCACGTCGAGGAGCAGCTCCACGGCTTCGCGGGCGTCGAACCTCTCGCGCGGGTTCAGGCAGTTGTCGCAGCAACCGCAGTTCGCGGCCGCGTAAGGCTCGCCAAAATATGTCAAGAGCGTCTTCCTGCGGCATTCGCCGCTCTCCGCGTAGGCCACAGTCTCAGCTATCAGCTGCCTGCCTATCTCTTGCTCGGCAAGTGGCTTGCCCTGCATGAACTTCTCAAGCTTCTGTATGTCCTTGCGGCTGTAGAACGTTATGCAGCGCCCCTCGCCGCCGTCGCGGCCGGCGCGGCCTGTCTCCTGATAGTAGCCCTCCAGGCTCTTGGGTATGTCATAGTGGAACACGTAGCGCACGTCCGGCTTGTCTATTCCCATGCCGAAGGCTATGGTGGCGCATACCACGTCCACCTTCTGCATAAGGAATTTGTCT
>CAKVCS010000121.1 GCA_934725785.1 uncultured Bacteroidales bacterium
TGGGCATAATATCAGGCAAGGCGGCCGGGCTGACCGTATGGGCGGTCAACACTGGCAAGCTGTCCGACAGCGTGCTTACCGAGGCTGGTGCCGACAGGCTGTTCCACACGACGATGGAGTTGTCTGAAGAGGTGCTGAGAGCAGCCAAAGGCTGACTATAGGGCGGCCAGCTGCCATTTTGGCGATGGCGCAATGCAGCAGGAGGCCCGGATAATACGCACGGGCGGCAGCCCGTTCTATAAAACGAGCCGAGGCAGGCCGCTAAAGCACAAAACTGCTGAGCGGGCTGCCTCGGCTTTTCTTGCCGGACGATGAGGGGCGTCAGTACGCGATCCTCACAAGCACCGGCAGATGGTCGGAATAACCGCCCACACCATCGGACCCGACATTGAAGCGTCGCCCTATGTAAGTGCGTTTCGGCTTGCCCATAGTCCCAGGGTTGCGGTCATCGGGCTCCAAGAGGTAGTCGAACTTCACGACTGAGAAGACGGGACGGCCCTTGGCGCACGCGCCAGGCGAGACGATCACGTGGTCGATTGTATTCCAGCGACCGTGATACTTATAGCTGAAGTCGTCGGTGTCGGCCGAGAGGTTACGCAGCCTGCACGTGTCGCACCTCACCTGGGCGCCAAGGTACTCTGAGAGGGACGGCTCCGCCGCCTCGTCATTGAAATCGCCCATGAGGACAATCTTGGCTTGCGGGTCATCGGCCATTATCGAATCGCAGAGTGCTCGGACCCTCTCGGCCACGTACCGCCGCTTGGGTATGGTGGCCGCGACGCCGCCGAACTTGGACGGCCAGTGGTTGACCATGAGGTGGAAGACCGCCCCGCCCGACATGGTCTTCATCTTGGCGTAGAGCACGTCCCTCGTGCAGAGGTCGAGCGAGTCGCAAGAGACGTTGACGGGCCTCAACTCAAGGGGAATCATCGTGTTGGCGTTATACAACATCGCGGTCGCGACACCTCGCTTGTCCGGAGTCGGGAAGCAGACGGGCTTGTAGTTCAAGAGGTCGGTGTCGAGTCCGCCATACTTGACGAGATAGTCTGCCGCGGAGACCCCTGTCGAGTCCGGCCCCTCGACCTCGCATAGGCCTACGACGTCGGGCAGACGCCACCCGTTTGCCGACACAATGACCCTGGCGAGCCTCGCCGCCTTACCCTTCATGCGGCTGAGCGTCCAGTGGTAGGAGCCGTCGGGCGTGAAGTCGTCATCGTTCTTTGCCGGGTTGTCCTCCGGATCGAAAAAATTCTCAATGTTGTAGCTCATCACCACGAGCGTGTCAACCGCACCTGCGGCATGCCGCCGCCCGTCCGCCACACGCCCGCCGCCAGAGCAGGCTATAAGGACGCAGGCGCAAACCGCGGCCGCGAATAGCGGCCATTCGCTTATCAACCTCATTATGCTTAATTTGAAGATCCTGACTTATTCGACGCTTTGCAATGCGCCGGCGTGCCAAGGCTCGTCGGCACGGCGGAAAGCCCCCTCGAAATCAGACGGCAAATCGGCCGCCAAAGACCTGTCTGCCAAACCGATGGCGGCGGAGCTCTCCGTCAGATGGTAGTCGGCCGAAAGGCGATCCGCGAAACGCGCGTCGGTGGCCACGACGCAGCCAACAAATACGTCCGAAGCCGCGGACACCTTCTTTTTGTCCGCCTTGACCAACGAGTGTCTTATCTGGGCACGCCCGACCTCCATGGAATCGGCTTCGACCTCGGCAGAGAGTCCGCCGACAATTATGGAGTTATCCACCGTGAGCGAAGCCTCGTCACTCCCGGCCGCGCCAAAGCTCAAGGCCGGCACACTCCTATGGTCCCACGAATAGTAGTCTGCCACGGTGACGTGCCTAAGAATGGCGCGCCCGCCGCGGAGGCTAAAAGCCCCCCCGCCACAATCGGACACAATGGAGTTTGACATTCTGACGTCGGCCATGCTGGCCGCGACACCCGCCTTGGCCACATCGCGAATCCAAACACCATCGGCAGAAAGCGACGAAGAGGAGTCGCACAGGAATCCGAAAGAGGGGCAAGCAAAATCGCAATAGCTGACATCGGCCAAGGCCCCGCCGCCAAGTCGGACACCGCCCCACTGACCTGGGATCGACTCGTAAAAGCCATCGGAACGCAAGGGCGCAAAACTGCTGCGGCGCGCAGGTTCGGCCGCCACGACAAGCCGGCCTTCAACACTCACCACGGCCCCCCTGTCCATCAGCACCGTGACGCCCGGGCCGATGAGCAGCGTGGCCCCACTCTCCACGGCGAGCGAATCCTCGACAAGGTATGGGATGGAGTCGCAAAGCCATTGGACGTCGGCCGAGACAGCCGACGGGGCCACCTCGACATTCCTGACCACGGCCTGAACCACGGCGGCCCACGAGTTGGCCCCGCCCGACACTATCAGACGGTCCGAGAGCCGCCCAAGAGCCAGCCCACCGGCCACCCTCGGCTCTTGAACCGAGAAAAAGACGAAAAGGCTGTCGCCGCCGCACAGGCGCACCCCCTGGGCATCCGCCGACGGAAGACCGCCGATGTTGACCATGAAGGGCGACGAGGCCCCGCCCTCGAGGACTATGCGATCGAGCGTGACGTCCTCGTCGCCCACATTGCGCACCAAGAGGCGCCGCGTCGGGGTTGTGAACCCCGCATATATTGTGTCGAAGCTGAGCGTGTCGGCGGAAAACACGATATCCCGCGCCCCCGGGGTGTGAAAGAAGTCGCGTTCACACCCCGTGGCGAGCATGGTCGCGGCAAAGGCGCAGACAGCCCCGGCCGCCAACATCAGAGAGCCATGTTTCATGACGCTAAGTTATGCTTTTTGAGGCTGCGAAGCAAGGGTGGAGACGGGAGCCACGCCCGCTCATTGCAAAACACAGATTGCACAAAATGGCGTCATTTGCCAAACGTTAAATGCGAAAAGCCAGCGCAAGGCCGAAATGGCGCTTCACAGGAATGATTTGGTGGTAAACTATAGCCTTTTGGACTTGGAAAAAAATATAGAATTGGCTACTTTCGCCCCTTGGATGTGAGGGAGGGCGCAAGCCTCCTGGCCGGTTTTCCGCGCAGGCGGGAGGCGGGCGGGATTCTGGAAATATAGCCATCCCACTCAGACCGAATCAAACAGGAGTAATACCAACTTAACAAGTAATAAAATGATCATTGAAAAAATCTGGGCTCGCGAGATCCTTGATTCTCGTGGCAATCCTACCGTTGAGGTAGACGTAACTCTCGACAATGGCGTCCTCGGCCGTGCAGCAGTTCCGTCTGGTGCATCTACGGGCGAGAACGAGGCTCTCGAGCTTCGCGACGGCGACAAGGGTCGCTTCCTCGGCAAGGGTGTCCAGAAGGCAGTGAACAACGTCAACACAGTCATCGCTCCCGCTCTTAAGGGCTACAACGTCCTCAACCAGCGCGAGATTGACAATAAGATGCTCGCACTTGACGGCACCCCCACCAAGAGCAAGCTCGGCGCAAACGCCATCCTCGGCGTCTCTCTCGCAGTAGCGCAGGCTGCAGCCAAGGCTCTCAACATCCCCCTGTATCGCTACATCGGTGGTGCCAACGCCTACACCCTGCCCGTCCCTATGATGAACATCATCAACGGCGGCGCCCACTCTGACGCTCCTATCGCATTCCAGGAGTTCATGATCCGCCCCATCGGCGCGGCCAACGAGAAAGAGGCCATCCGCATGGGTGCCGAGATTTTCCACAACCTCGCTAAGCTCCTCAAGGCCCGCGGCCTCAGCACTGCCGTAGGTGACGAGGGTGGCTTCGCCCCCGCTCTTGACGGCATCGAGGATGCCCTCAGCACCATCGTCGAGGCTATCAAGGCTGCCGGCTACAAGCCCGGCGAGCAGGTAACCATCGCAATGGACTGCGCCGCCTCCGAGTTCGCCATCAACGAGAACGGCAAGTGGTTCTATGACTACAAGCAGCTCAAGAACGGCAAGAAGAAGGATCCGAACGGCAAGAAGCTCACCGCCGACGAGCAGATCGCTTTCCTCGAGCACCTCATCGACACCTATCCTATCGACTCTATCGAGGACGGTCTCGACGAGAACGACTGGGACAACTGGGTCAAGCTCACCGAGAAGGTCGGCAAGAAGTGCCAGCTCGTCGGTGACGACCTCTTCGTGACCAACGTCAAGTTCCTCGAGAAGGGCATCAAGATGGGTGCCGCTAACTCCATCCTCATCAAGGTCAACC
>CAKVCS010000122.1 GCA_934725785.1 uncultured Bacteroidales bacterium
GCCAAGGGTTATGACGGGAAAGGCGGAGGAAACTACGTCAAGATACGCCACAACAGCATATACACCACTGTGTACATGCACCTGAACAACTTCGCAAAAGGCCTGAGCACGGGTCAGAGCGTGAGACAGGGAGACGTGATAGGCAACGTCGGCTCCACGGGGCTCGCCACGGGCCCCCACTTGGACTTCCGCATGTACCGCGACGGGAAGCCCGTCGACCCTCTGAGGGTAGAGATGCCCCCCGCGGAGCCCATTGACAACGATGAGATTATATCGTTTATGGACGAAAGCGACAGGATGCGCCAGACCTTAGACTCGCTAATGGCGGCGAAGTGACAACGTGCGCGCCCAAAGAGACTGGCGAAGACAAAAACACCCAACTAAGAAAACGAAAAGCACACCGGCATGGAAAGCATAGAAAGCCTCGGAGAGTTTGGCCTCATAGACCGAATAGCCAAAACAATAGAGCTGAAACAGCCAACCACAAAGAAGGGCATAGGCGACGACTGCGCAGTGATAGACACCACGAGTGGCAGCATGAAAGTCGTGACCACGGATATGCTGCTCGAGGGCATTCACTTCGACCTGACGTACTGCCCGTTGAAACACCTGGGCTACAAGGCCGTGGCGGTGAACTTGAGCGACATATGCGCCATGAACGCCCGGCCGCAGCAGATAACGGTGTCTATCGGAGTATCCGGAAAATTCACATTGAAGGCGATAGACGACCTGTATGACGGAATTCGCGCCGCCTGCGACAGATATGGCGTCGACCTTGTCGGCGGTGACACCACGTCATCGCTGACAGGCCTTACGATATCGATAACGGCGATTGGCGAGCAGCAGACAGGGCGGTTGGCATACAGGAACGGAGCCAAGGAAAACGACATCATATGCGTGTCGGGCAACCTCGGGGCCGCATACATGGGCCTTCAGCTGCTGGAGAGGGAGAAAAAGGTATTGAAAGGCGACGCCACGAGCCAGCCAGACCTGGGTGGCTACGAGTACATACTGGAGCGTCAGCTGAAACCTGAGCCGCGGACGGACATCGTGGACTTTTTGGACAAGATTGGCGTGACACCAACATCCATGATGGACGTAAGTGACGGACTGAGCAGCGAGCTGATGCACATATGCACTCAAAGCGGCAAGGGCTGCCGCATATATGAGGACAAAATACCCATACACGACCAGACTCGCAAGATGTGCGATGAGCTGGGCATAAACCCCATTGTGGCAGCGATGAACGGCGGGGAGGACTATGAGCTGCTCTTCTCGATAAGGCAAGAGGATTACCAAAAATTCCAAAGCACGCCAGGCCCGGAGATTTACGCAATAGGCTACGTGTGCGGCAACGAGAAAGGCCGCAGGCTCGTCACCACAGGCGGAGACGAGGCAGAGCTTCAAGCCCAAGGGTGGCGCTTCTTCACATCGGACGAGACAGTCAATCAGTAGACCATGATAGAATTCATTAGGGGCGCCGTGGCAGAGCTGACGCCGACATACGCGGTGGTGGACTGCGGCGGAGTGGGCTACCTGGCAAGCATATCGCTCAACACATATAGCGCACTGGAAGGGAAAGAGGAGGCCAAGCTGTACATACACGAGGCTATAAGGGAGGACGCCTATCAGCTGTACGGCTTTGCCACCACTGGCGAGCGGGAGGCTTTCCGCCTGCTGACCTCGGTAAGCGGCGTTGGCGCAGCGACGGCAAGGGTGATGGTATCCGCGATGAGCGCGCCGGAGCTGAAAAGCGTCATAATGAGCGAGAACGTCAAGGCCCTGAAAGGCATTAAAGGCATCGGCCTGAAGACAGCAGAGCGCATAATAGTGGAGCTGAAAGACAAGATAGGCAAGCTGGAGGCAGGCGCGGACATCCAGGTCCTGCCTGGCGCGGGATTGACATCGAGCCCGACAAAAGAGGAGGCACTGCAAGCACTGGAGGTGCTGGGCTACAACAAGAGCCAAGCCGCCAAGGTGGTAGACAAGATTCTATCAGAGAACCCAGAACTAAAAGTTGAGGCCGTTGTAAAATCGGCGTTCAAATTGCTGTAAGCCAAACAAAAAGGCAGAAGCGTGAAAAAGAGACTGCACACTTTACCGATAATAGCGGCGGGCGTATTGGGCATGGCAGGAGCCGCCAGCCCGCTGCTCCGCCCCGTGATAAACCGCGCCCTCCTCGAGGAGGCCCGCTCCGAGCGAATAGCGGCCGTTGAGGCCGCCCCACCCGACAGCCTCGCGATGCCGTATAAGATGACCGACCCAGGCGACACGCCGACTGACGGAGGCAGCCCAGAGACGGGCAACGGCAGCCCGATAGACCTGCGCGACCCCGACAACGCCGAATATTCCGCCGAGTATGACCCGGCGAGCGGCAGCGTGACCATATACAGGCGCATTGGCGGCATGAACGTGAGGATGCCCTACTCTATGACGCTTGAAGACTATCAGAACGACGCCGTGCGCCGCTCGATGATGAACTACTGGCTCGGGAAGCAGAAGCAAGCGGGAAACGCAGACAGGGGAGTGGGAGTCAAAGGGGAGACTCAGAGGAACAGCCTGTTGAACAGCAAATGGAAGATTAACAGCGACCTGTTTGAGAGCGTCTTCGGCAGCAACAACATAACCATGAGGCTGCAAGGTCAGGCACAGGTGAGCATAGGCGCGCAATACAACAAGATAGACAACCCCACCCTGCAGGAGCGGATGCGCGCCACTACGAGCTTCGACTTCGACCAGAGCGTGCAGATAAACCTCAACTCGCAGATTGGCGAAAAGCTGAAACTGGGCATCAACTACAACACCCAGGCCACCTTCGCCTTCGAGAACGAGGTGAAACTCGAGTATAACGGCGACGAGGACGACATCATACAGGACATACAGGCCGGCAACATAAACTGGGTGCTGCCCGGCACCCTCATACAGGGCAGCCAGAGCCTCTTCGGATTCAAGATGGACATGAAGTTCGGAAAGCTCACCGTCTCGTCGGTATTCTCGCAAAAAAAAGGCGAAAGCAACTCCGTGACTGTCCAAAACGGGGCCACGGCCCAGGAGTTCGAGATAGACGTGACACAATATGAGAAGAACAAGCACTTCTTCCTGTCGCACCAGTTCAAAGAGATGTATGACAAGGCTTTGAGCAAGCTGCCAACTATCAACTCCGGCATAACGATAAGCAAGATAGAAGTATGGGTGACGAACAAGAGCGGAAACTATACTGACGCCCGAAACATATTGGCGCTGACCGACCTCGGCGAGACAGGAGACAACATAGAGAACACCGAGGCATGGTCGGGGAGGAGCGCAATGCCAAGCAACGACGCCAACAGCATGTACGCCGCGATGACCGGTGCATACTCGGCCGCGCGCGACCCCAACAGCACAAGCACGACAATGAGCGGCATAAGCGGGATGAAGGTGGGGCGCGACTACGAGAAGGTGGAGAACGCCCGCATGCTGACCACGTCGGAATATACGCTTAACGAGCATCTCGGCTACATATCGCTTAACACGGCGCTGAACAACAATGAGGTGCTGGCGGTGGCGTACCAGTACACGTACCGCGGGCAGACATACACGGTCGGCGAGCTATCGTCGAGCGGCGTGAACGCGCCGCAGTGCCTATACCTAAAGATGCTGAAAGGCACTACGCTGACGCCGCAGTACAAGAGTTGGGACCTTATGATGAAGAACGTCTACTCCATAGGCGGATACGACCTGAAGAGTGACGGCTTTGAGGTGGAGGTCGTGTATATGAACGACTCCACGAGCAGCTACATAAACTATTTCAATGAGGGCGAGAAACCATCGGGCGGCGGGCTGAACGGCGAGACGTACCTGCAGATACTTAACCTTGACCGCCTAAACAGCTACAACCAAGTGGCGGCGGACGGCAAGTATGACTTTGTGGACGGCGTGACGGTGAACACAAAGCGCGGCTTGATAATATTCCCGGAACGTGAGCCGTTCGGCAGCTATATTGCGGAGAAACTGCGCAACCAGCCGTCATTGGCAGAGAAGTACGCCTTCACGGCGCTATATGACAGCACGCAGGTATATGCGAAGCAGCAGACCAAAAAGAACAAATTCAAGATAAAGGGCCAGTTTCAAAGCCAAAACTCGAGCGACATATCACTTGGCGCATACAACATAGCGCAAGGGTCTGTCATAGTGACCGCAGGCGGACAGACGCTGAC